>NZ_JBFUJD010000021.1:0-60982 GCF_056401555.1 Caulobacter sp. P4_E5 | reverse complement strand
CTGCAGGGCGGGTCGCGTAGTCTGACCTGGGACCCCGAGCGCGAGACGGTGACCCTGCATTCCCTGGCGATCATCCGGGGCGGCCAGCGCATCGACCTGCTCAAGGATGGCAAGGATGTCCTGATCCTGCGCCGCGAGAAAAACCTGGAGCGCGCCATGCTGGACGGGCGGATGACCGCCTCCGTGCAGCTCAGCGACCTGCAGGTCGGCGACACCGTCGATTGGGCCTATACCCAAGAGCGCCGCGACCCGGTGGTGGGTGGGCGCACCAACGATTTCGAACGCATGGGCTGGTCTGGCGTCGCCGGGCGCTACCGCGTGCGCCTGTTGTGGGACGACACCGTGCCGCTGACCTGGAAGACCACGACGGCCTTTCCCGAGCCCAGGCTTTCGAAAACGGGCCGGATGCACGAACTGCTGGTCGATCTGAATGGCGCTACCGCACCGAAGATGCCGATCGGCGCGCCGGTCCGTTTCGCCCGCGTGGGCGAGCTGCAGGCCACCACCTATCGTGGCTGGGAGGATGTCTCGGCGCGCATGGCCCCGCTCTACGCCAAGGCCGCGACCTTGGCGCCGGACTCACCTTTGCGCGCCGAGATCGCCGCCATCGCGGCGGCCAGTCCCGATCCCAAGGCGCGCGCCTTCGCCGCCTTGAAGCTGGTCGAGGACAAGACCCGTTATCTGTTCCTGGGCATGGGCGACGGTGGCTACAAGCCGGCGGCCGCCCACCAGACGTGGTCGCGCCGCTTCGGCGACTGCAAGGGCAAGACGGTGCTGCTGCTGGCCATCCTGCGCGAGCTTGGCGTCGAAGCCGAGCCGGTGATGGTGATGACCTTGGGACCGGACGGCCTGGATCAGCGGATCCCGGCCGCCGCCCAGTTCAACCATGTGCTGGTTCGCGCGCGCATCGACGGCAAGTCCTACTGGCTGGACGGCACCCGGAACGGCGACCGCGGCGGTCTCGAGGCGCTGGAGCCGCCGGCCTGGCGCTGGGGCCTGCCGGTTCGCACGGCAGGAGCGACTCTGGAGCCGATCGAGCAGCCGCCGCTGGCCAAGCCCGACGCCGAGGGCGTGATGCGCATCGACGTGTCGGCGGGCCTGGACAAGCCCGCGCCGGTCCGCACGGCTATGACCCTGCGCGGCGACAAGGGCCTGACGCTGGCCCGCATGCTGGAAATCGCGCCCCGCGCAGATCTCGATCGTCAGTTCAAGCAGAGCTTCTCGGCCGCCTATGGCTGGATCACGGTCGACCGGATCGAGTGGGCCGTGTCGGACGCGGGCGAGACGACGATGACCCTGATCGGAACGGCCGACATGGAATGGCGGCTGAACGACGACCTGGGCGTCCGGGAATGGCGGAAGCCGGGAAGCGGCGCGGGGCGGCCGACCCTGTTCCCCCGTCGGGAGCCGGGGCCCAATGTCGAAGCGCCCTACGCCACGTCCTTCCCCGCCTACAACGTCACGACGACCGAGGTGGTCCTGCCGAACGGCGGCGCGGGCTTTACAATCAAGGGCCCCACCTTCGACGGTCGCATCGCAAACGATCAGGTGCGCCAGCTCGCGGAGGTCAAGGACGGGATCGCTCGTTTCGTCGATAGCAGCCGGTCGCTCGACCGTGAGATCCCGGCCGCCGAAGCCGAGGAGGTCAACAAGGTTCGCCGCCGGATGTCGGAGCAAGCCCAGATCATCCGGGCGCCGAAAGGTTCATGAGCGGGCGCGTTAACCGAACCTCGTTCGAGAATCGCACGCAACCCCTTGAAGACTCAGCCATCGTTGGGCAAAGGTCCGGTCGCGCCTTTTCCTCCCAGGGGCGTTCCGGGGATATCGATGATCAAGTCTGAACTCATCGCCAGGCTCGCGAATGAAAATCCGCACCTGACGCAGAAAGACGTCGAACGCGTAGTCGGCGTGATCCTGGAGCGTATGATCGGTGCGCTGGAGGACGGCGGCCGTGTCGAGCTGCGCGGCTTCGGCGCCTTGTCGGTCCGCTCGCGTCCCGCCCGCACCGGCCGCAATCCGCRCACCGGCGAGGCGGTCGACGTCCGCGCCAAACACGTGCCGTTCTTCAAGAGCGGCAAGGAGCTGCGCGCCCGCCTGAACGCGGACGGCGACGAATAACAACAAGGCTGCGCCGGGCTTGACCCCGGGGCGCGAACGCCGTCAGCCTCTCGCGCTGGTTTGAGGTGACGAGGGATTTGTCATGAGCGTCGTCAAGGAATTCCGCGAGTTCATCGCCCGCGGCAACGTCATCGACCTGGCCGTCGGCGTGATCATCGGCGCGGCGTTCAACGGTATCGTGAAAAGCCTGGTCGACCAGGTGATCATGCCGCCGATCGGCCTGCTGACCGGCGGCCTCGACTTCTCGAAGCTGGAGTGGGTGCTGCGGCCCGAAAACCCGGCGACCGAGGCGATCGAGAAGGTGGCCGTGCAATACGGCGCCTTCATCAACACCCTGATCCAGTTCTTCATCGTCGCGTTCGTGGTGTTCCTGCTGGTCAAGGCGGTCAACGGCATCCGCCGCGCCGACGCCGCAGACCCGGAAGCGCCGCCCGCGCCGACGCCGCAGGAAAAGCTGCTGACTGAGATCCGCGACCTGTTGGCGAGCAAGAAGGCCTAGAGCGCCGCGAGCGCCGCCCGCGCCGCCGCTTGGCCGGTCAGCCAGGCGCCGTGGGCGGTCGAGAAGGCGGTGGCGCTGCAGGCCTCGCCCGCGAAGAACAGGCGCTGGTCCACCGGCGCCGCCAGCCGCGCCCGGTCGCCGGCCCGTCCCGGCAGCGCATGGGAATACGAACCGCCCGCGAACGGATCGGCGGCCCAGGCCGTCTCGGCCAGGACATGGACCCGCGCGCGCGCGCCGCTGCCGTAGATCCCGACCAGTTCCTCGATCGCGAAGGCCGTCGCCGCGCCGGGACCCTCGCCCTCCAAGGCCCGGGCATGGGCGCCCCCCAGGAACACCTCGATCATCGGCCGATGCAGGGGCCGCAGATGGTAGGCCCCGGTCGCGGTGCGCTGGGGATCGCCATAGGCCTGGGCCTCGGCCGGGAAGGCCTCCGGCTCGTCGACCCGCAGGAACACCTTGTCGGCCAGCCCCAGCGGCAGGCCAGCCGCGGCGTCCAGCTTGTCGGGCAACTCCGGCAAAAAGCGCAGGGCGCCCGAGGCCAGGATCGCCGTCGGGACGGAGATGATCGCCGCCCGCGCCGAGATCGCGCCCAACGGTGTTTCCAGGACCAGGCGCGGGCCGTCGTGGCGGACCGTGGCGACCGGGCAGGCCAGGCGCGTGGGCAGCGTCGATGCCAGTCGGACCAGGCTGGCCCCATACCCCTCCGCGACCCGCCAGTTCACCTCGGTGTCCTCATAGGCGACGTAGTCGTGCAGCGAGACCTGATCGAACTCGGCGCCGTTGTAGAAGGCGCTGAAGGCGTTCAGCAGCGGGTTCCACCGCGAGGTGGGGTCCAGCAGCTCGGCCGCCGGACGGTCGGGGCCGCCATCGCGGGCCGCCGCCTCCAGCCGCCCGTCCAACGCCAGGAACGCCTCGCCGAACTGGGCGCGCTCCTCGCGGCTGAAGGTCGGGCTGTCGGCGAGATTGGCCCACGGCGGCGGGGTCTTGTCGATGGTCAGGCCCAGGGCCTGGAACCGCGCCACGAGCGGATTGTGGTCAGCCGAGTGCAGCCACTCACAGCCCAGGTCCAGCGGGCCGACCGGCGAGGCGAGGGTATGGCCGCGCCCGCCGAGCCGGTCGCGGGCCTCCAGCAGGACGCCTGAGCGTCCGCTAGCGGCCACGGCTTCGGCGGCGGCCAGGCCAGCCGCGCCGGCGCCGACGATCGCGATGTCGACCTCGTTCATGGAGACCTCAATCAGGATCGCGGGCGCCGGGTTCCGTGTGCCCTCACTTGGTCAGGGTCGGGCTGTCGAGGTCGAGCTTGGCGGCCGGGATCACCGTGGCGTTCGGCGCGGCCTTGATCAGGTCCTCGCCCATGGCCTTGGCGTCGCCGGCGACGATGACGCTCATCTGGGCGGGATCCAGCTTGGCCTTGGCGAAGGCCTGGACCTCCTCCGGTGACACCGCCTCGACCTTGGCGGCGTAGCTCTGGATCTCGGTCAGCGGCACGCCGTAGACGGCCAGGCTGCCGAGGATGTTGGCGAGGCCCTCCGATGTGCCGAGATCGCGTCCGAAATTGCCGACCAGCACCGACTTGCGGGCGGTCAGCTCTGTGGTCGAGGCGGGCTCGGCCGCCAGGCGGCTCAGCTCGGCGCGGGTCAGGGTCACCACCTCGCCGGCCGACGGGTTCTTGGTCTGCACCCGGGCCGAGAAGCCGCCGAAACGGCCCTGTGGCGTCAGGCTGGAGCCGGCGCCGTACGACAGGCCGCGCTTGATGCGGATCTCCTGGTTCAGGCGCGACGAGTAGCCGACGCCCAGCACGGTGTTGGCGACGATGCCCTGGTAGTAGTTCGGATCGGCGCGGGTGATGGCCGGCTTGGCCAGCACCACGGCCGCCTGGCCTGTGCCCGGCAGGTCGATGACGACGTTGCGCGGCTGATAGCCGGTCGGCGCGGCCGGCGGCGCCGGCGGCGGGGCCACGGGCTTCTTCCAGGCGCCGAACGCCTTCTCGGCCAGGGCGAAGCCGGCCGCGGGCGTCAGGTTGCCGGTCAGGACCAGCACGGCGTTGTCAGGCCGCCAGTACGCGGCGTGGGCCTTGGCCAGGTCCGTCCGCTTGATCTTGGGCAGCGACCCCGGCGTGCCGCCGGCCACGTGACCATAGGCCGATCCGGCATACAGCACCGGGGCGGTGGCGTAGGCGGCCAGGGTGCCCGGACGCTGGTACGAGACCGACAGCCCGTCCAGGGTCTCGGTGCGAACCCGATCCAGCTCCTGGGCCGAGAAGGCCGGGTGCTGGGCGACGTCGGCCATGACAGCCATGGCGGGGGCCGCGTTATTGGCGGTGACGCTGAGGGTCAGGGAGGCGGCCTCCCAACCCGAACCGGCCTCGAGGTTGGCGCCCAGCGCCTCGGTCTCGCGGGCGACCTGGGTGGCCGAGCGCGTGGTGGTGCCCTCGGTCAGCAGCTCGGCGGTCAGGCTGGACGCCCCCGCCAGGCCGGTGGGATCGGAGCTGGCCCCGCCGCGCACGGTCAGGTCGGCGGTGATCAGCGGCAGGTCGCTGGACTTGGCCACGATCACCCGCAGGCCGTTGGCCAGGGTCTTCTCGGCCGGGGTGGGCAGGGCGGCCGGAACCGGCGGGGCGACGGCCGGCGGCTTCTGGCGCTCGCCCTCCGGGGCCAGGGTGGTGACGGGTCCGTCGTACTTGACCGGGGCGACCTTGGGGATCGGCGGGGTGACGTCCTTCTCGCCGGCCGGCCGGTCCTTTTCCGGCAGGTAGCGGATCACCGTGCGGCGGTCGTCGGCGAGATACTTCCGGGCGACGCGCTGGATGTCAGCGGCGGTGACAGCCTGCAGCTTGGCCAGGTTGGTGTTGGCGCTGGCGGCGTCGCCCTCGGTCTCCAGGGCGTAGCCGATCGCGAAACCGCGACCGTCGATCTCCTCGCGGCGGCGGACGGCGTCGGCCAGCAGGCCAGTCTTGGCCTCGGCCAGCTCGGCCGGCGTGACGAGGCCGTCGCGGATCCGGGCGACCTGGGCGCGCAGGGCCGTCTCGCCCTGCTGCACGGTCTTGCCGCCGGCCATGATGGCCCCGACGTAGAACAGGCCCGGCTGGGCGTTGTTCGGCGCGTCGGAGAACACCGACTGGGCGATCTTCTGGTCGTAGACCAGGCTGTCATACAGCCGCGAGGACTTGCCGGCCGACAGCACCGCGTCCAGCACCGCCAGGGCCGGGGTGTCCTTGTCGGCCGCCGCGGGGGCCAACCAGGTGATGGCCAGGGCCGGCAGCGGCACGTTGGGGCCATAGGTGCTGACGGTCTTGGGCCCCGCGCGGGCCGGCTCGACCGCGGTGACTTTCGGGATCGCGCCGGCCGGCGTGGTCAGCGGGCCGAAATACTGGTCGATCATCGCGTCCAGCTTGGCCTGGTCGAAATTGCCGACGACGATCAGGGCGGCGTTGTCCGGGCGATAATAGGTGGCGTGAAAGGCGCGGACGTCGTCGACCGTGGCCGCGTCCAGCTCCTCGATCGAGCCGATGCCCGGGCGCTGGTACGGGTGGGCGGCGAACGACTGCTGCGGAATCGAGAGGGCGAAGAAGCGGCCGTACGGGTCGGCCAGCACCCGCTGGCGCAGCTCTTCCTTCACGACGTCGCGCTCGGAGGCGAAGATGGCCTCGTCGATGACCAGCGACTTCAGGCGATCGCTTTCGGCCCAGATCAGGCGCTCTAGATGGTTGGCCGGGGCGACCTCGTAATAGTTGGTGAAGTCGTCCCAGGTGGAGGCGTTGTTGAAGCCGCCCACGTCCTCGGTCAGGCGGTCCAGCGTCTCGCTGGGCATGTTGCGCGTGGCCTTGAACATCAGGTGCTCGAACAGGTGCGCGAAGCCCGAGCGGCCGTGCGGGTCGTCCTTGGAGCCGACGCCGTACCAGACCTGCACCGTGACGTTCGGCGTGGTGGTGTCACGCGAGGTGAAGACCTTCAGGCCGTTGGCCAGCACGCGCTGCTGGTAGACGATCGGGGGGACCTTGATCGCGGACACGGCCGGAGTCATCGCCGCCGCCTTGGGCCTCGCCTTGGCCTGTGTCGCCGCCATGGCCAGGGGTGAGAGCGCCGTGGTCGAGAGGGCGGCGGCCACGAGGGCCAGCCTGGCGGTGCGGATCATGCGCGAAGGTCTCCTGAACAGTCCGGCGAGACCCTAGCACCGCCCTTCGCGCGGTAAACCTTACCGTGCTGTCATGTGTGGACCGAGGTCAGGCTCAGCCGCCCCGCATAGCCGAAAATCACCCCGACCCACGGATGGGCGACCAGCACGCGGAAACGATAGACACCGTCGCGAGCGAAGGTCCGGGCCCGCACGCGCGGCGCCCAGGCGGCGGGGAGCGGCAGAGGGCCGATGCGCCAGCCCTCGAACATCCACGAAAACCCGCCCGGATAATCGGCGGCGTGGAAACGGAAGGTGAGCGGCCCCGCTGTCTCCTCGAAGGCATAGGCGTCTTCGCGGACCGGGACGATGCGGGAGCGGAAGCGGCGGTCGCCGAATTGGCGGGTCCAGGTCTCGCCCAGGCCGTTCGAGGCGATCTCGACCGAGGTTTGGTGACGGCCGCGCTCAGGCAAGCCTTGCAGCCAGCGAACCAGGCGGGCCACGCCCGTCGCGCCGCGCCCGCGCGCCCAGCCGACCAGGGTTTGGGGCGCGCCGTCGTGGGCCCGGCGGACCACCTCGGGCAGAGCATCGAGGCGTGGGCCAAGCGCGCGGGCGAAGACGCTGTTCGCGCGGGGCCAGGCCATGTCGATGCGGGTGCGGATTGGGAAGGGCGTCAGCGGCGCCAGCAGCTCCTCCAGCGACAGCAGGCCGACGCAGGCGGTGGGGCGCGGCGGGCCCTTCAGGCGCTCGTCCAGCAGGGCTCGCAGGATCGCGGCGGCCGGCGCGGCCGGGGTGTTGGGTCCGGCGCCCGCGCCCGCCCACAGCCCCCAGCGGGCGCGGATGATCTCGCCGTTCGCGTCCTTGCCGACGGCCTCGACGACCATGCCGCCGCGATCGGTCCCGAAGCGGACCAGGCGATCGGCCAGAGCGCCCATCGGCCCGACGAAGGGGTCAAGGTCGCGGATCAGGCCCGCCCGGCGCGCCCAGGCCAGAAGCGCCAGGCCATGATGCGCCACGGGCAGCTCCAGCCCCGCCTCGAAGCGGCCGACGTACCGGGGCTTGTAGCGACTTGGCAGGACGTCGAGATCCGGGGTCTCGGCCAAGGCGACCCAGCGGCGGCCCAGGCCCGGGAACAGCGCACGCCGTGAGCCGCTCCAGCCCGGACGCGAGGTCCAGGCGCCCCCTTCGAACACTCGGACCGGCCGGCCGACCCACGAGAAGATGGCCTTGACGACCGACGGTCCCCGGGGCGCGTCGGCGCCGGGCGAGATGGCGGTGGTCACCACGTCGATCCGGCTCCAGCCGGCGGTCAGCCGATCCAAGGCCGCCGTGCTCAGGGCCGGAGTCGAACTGGCGCCGGTGATCGCCCAGCGGCCGGACGCGGCGACCGCGTCGGCCATGGCCTCGGGAAACCTGTTCACGAACGCGCGGCCGTCGGCCAGGTCGACATAGTGGGCGCCGGCCGCCAGGGCCGCCTGGGCGAGACGCAGGTCGCTGGCCTGGAACGGTCCGGCCGCGTCGACCACGGCGAACGGCGACAGCGCGACCAGGCCTTCGGGCGCGTCGCGGTCGAAGGTCGCGATCTCGATCGTCGCCAGCCCGTTCAGGCGGGCGCGCAACGCCTCCAGCGGTTCGCGCCGCCGGGCGGCCAGCACCAGCACGACGTTCGGCCAGCGGGCGATCATGGCGGCCAGGCGCGCGCCGAAGACGCCGCTGGCGCCGACCAGGACGATACGACGGGGGCTCATTCCAGGATGAACCGTTCGCGCTGTTCCGGTGTCGGGACCATGCAGCGGTCCTTCTTGCCCATCAGGCGGTAGCGGTTCCTGGCGAGCCAGTCATAGGCCGCGTCCATCGGCTTGCGCGGCAGCCGGTCCACGAACGCGAACCAGCGCCAGGGCGCGCGCAGGCGGCGCAGCAGCGCCCCGATCGCGGCGGTCTTGGCCAGGGGCTGGCCGTGGTCGAGGAACAGGAAGCTCTCGGGCGTGTCGGGATCCAGGCCGTGGGCGCGGGCGAGGGCCCGACCGTAGGCAGACTGAATGGGCGTGAAGCGGATCACGCCCTCGCGGTCCAGACTCAGGATGGTTTGCACCGAGCCCGTGCAGAAATTGCAGACGCCGTCGAACAGCCAGAGGCCGTCAGGCCGTTCCCGGTCGATATCGCTCATCGATCCTCGCACTCGCGGCGCAGCGCCTTCAGCGACTGTGGCACGTCGCGTCGCATCATGCCGCTGACCATGCCCGCGGGCACGGCGAACGGCGAGGCGGCCCACATGTCGTAGGTGACGCGGGTGCGCTGTCCGCCGTCCAGGGGCTCCAGCTTCCAGGATCCCTCGCAGGCGCGGATGTCGCCGCCGATGCAGGTGAAGCGGATCAGGCGATCGGGCTCCAGGCTGACGCGCGAGGTCGAGCGCAGGGTCGGCAGGAAGAAGCTCCACTTGACCGTATGCTCGCGGATCTCGGTCCCGTCGGCGGCGCGGGAGACGACGCGGCAACTCTTGACGCCGGGGCTCATGCGGGCGGCCAGGTCGCAGTCGAGGATGACGCGGAAGACCACCGCCGGCGGGGCGGCGATGTCAACGCTGGCCCAGACCATGCCCCGGCCGTGGTCGTCGGCGCGGGCCTCGACCGCGATGCCGCCGTCCCGCGTCTCCCATTCGGCCGCGGCCCGCGCGGGGTTGGCGAGGGCGAAAAGAGCGAGGAGGAGGACAAGCCGATGCAGCATGCTGAAGCCAACGCGGCCGGCCCGTCCTTCGTTACGCCCTCGAAGCCGATTTTTTCGGCTTCGAGTCTCAAGCAAGAGAGGAGCGTGACGGAGTCACGCTCCGGCGCGGTTTTTGACGAGATCGTCGACCACCGAAGGATCGGCCAACGTGGATATGTCCCCCAAGCTGCCCAATTCGTTCTCCGCGATCTTGCGCAGGATGCGGCGCATGATCTTGCCCGAGCGGGTCTTGGGCAGGCCGGGCGCCCATTGCAGGATGTCCGGCGCGGCGAACGGGCCGATCTCGTGGCGCACCCACAGGATCAGGTCCTTGCGCAGTTGGTCGGTCGATTCGACGCCAGCCTTCAGGGTGACATAGGCGTAGACGCCCTGGCCCTTGATGTCGTGCGGATAGCCGACCACGGCGGCCTCGGCGACCGCCTCGTGGGCCACCAGGGCGCTCTCGATTTCCGCCGTGCCCAGGCGGTGGCCCGAGACGTTGATCACGTCGTCGACCCGGCCGGTGATCCAGTAGTAGCCGTCGGCGTCACGGCGGCAGCCGTCGCCGGTGAAGTACTTGCCGGGATAGGTCGAGAAATAGGTCTCGAAGAAGCGCTGGTGGTCGCCATAGACCGTGCGCATCTGGCCCGGCCAGCTGTCGGTGATGACGAGGTTGCCCTCGGTCGCGCCGTCCAGCACCTGGCCCTCGGCGTCGACCAGCTGCGGCTTGACGCCCGGCAGCGGCTTGGAGGCCGAGCCGGGCTTCAGGTCGGTGGCGCCCGGCAGCGGCGTGATCAGCATGCCGCCGGTTTCGGTCTGCCACCAGGTGTCGACGATCGGCAGCTTCTCCTTGCCGACCACGCGGTGGTACCAGAGCCAGGCCTCGGGATTGATCGGCTCGCCGACGCTGCCCAGGACGCGCAAGGACGACAGGTCGTTCTTGGTGACGTGGTCGTCGCCCTCGCGCATCAGGGCGCGCAGGGCTGTGGGGGCGGTGTAGAAGATCTCGACCTTGTGCTTGTCGACCACCTCCCAGAAGCGGCTGGGGGTCGGATAGTTGGGCACGCCTTCGAAGATCAGGCTGGTCCCGCCGTTGGCCAGGGGGCCGTAGACGACATAGCTGTGGCCGGTGACCCAGCCCACGTCGGCCGTGCACCAGAACACTTCGCCCGGCTTGTAGTCGAACACCGCCCAGAAGGTCCAAGACGCCCAGGCCAGGTAGCCGCCGGTGGTGTGCAGCACGCCCTTGGGCTTTCCCGTCGAGCCCGAGGTGTAGAGGATAAACAGCGGGTCCTCGGCGTTCATCGGCTCGGGCGGGCAGTCGGCCGACACCGCGTCGCGGACGTCGCCATAGACCACGTCGCGGCCCTCGACGACCGGGACATCGGCGCCGGTCCAGCGGATCAGCAGCACCTTCTCGACCTCGGGGCACTGCAGCAGAGCCTCGTCGACATTGGCCTTCAGCGGCACGCGCTTGCCGCCGCGACGGCCCTGGTCGGCGGTGATGACGATGCGCGACTCGCAGTCCTTGATGCGGCCGGCGATGCTGTCGGGCGAGAAGCCGCCGAACACCACCGAGTGCACCGCGCCGATGCGGGCGCAGGCCAGCATGGCGGCGGCGGCCATCGGAACCATCGGCAGGTAGATGGTGACCCGGTCACCCTTCTGGACGCCCAGGTCCTTGAGGACGTTGGCCATGCGGCAAACCTCCTCGTGCAGCTGGCCGTAGGTCAGCGTGCTGGAGGTCCCCGGCTCGTCGCCCTCGAAGATCAGGGCGACCTCGTCCTGCTTGGCCGGCAGGTGGCGGTCCAGGCAGTTGGCCGAGACGTTGAGGACGCCGTCCTCGTACCAGCGGATGCGGAAGTCGTCCTTGGCGAACGAGACGTCCTTGATCTTGGTGGGCGGCGTGATCCAGTCGAGGCGGGCGGCGACGTCACGCCAATAGCCCTCGGGATCGGCCTCGACCCGCGCCACGGCGGCCGCGTAGCCGGCGGCGTCGATATGCGCCGCCTCCGCCAGGTCTTGAGGAACCGGGAAAACCTGTCCGTCGCTCACCAGCCGCACTCCCATATCTCGTTGGTCGCCGGAATAGGCGAAGCCCGGCGCCCGACGCAAGCAGACCATTCCGGTTTCTCGCTGGCGCGGCCGATAGGGTGGGAAGATGACGACCCCATATGAGAGGCGTAAAGCGTCGTTCCTCGTCCTGTCCGGAGTTTTCCCATGTTGCTCGCGCTCTCCACCTGGTCCGAGATCGAAGACCGCCTGAAGACCAGCACGAGCGTGGTGGTGCCGATCGGCTCGAACGAGCAACACGGGCCGACGGGCCTGCTGGGCACCGACTGGCTGTGCCCCGAGATCATCGCCCACGAGGCCAGCAAGCGGGCGGGCGACAGGATCCTGGTGGCGCCGACCTTCAACATCGGCATGGCCCAGCACCACCTGGCCTTCCCGGGCACCATCTTCCTGCGCCCCTCGACCTTCATCGCCGCGATCGGCGACTGGGTGCGCTCGCTCTCGGCCCACGGCTTCACGCGGATCTATTTCCTGAACGGTCACGGCGGCAACGTCGCCTCGATCGAGGCGGCCTTTTCGGAGATCTATGCCGACTACAGCTTCCGCCAGCAGCGCGCGCCGTTCGCCCTGAAGCTGAAGAACTGGTGGGACCTGGCCGGCGTCCACGCCCTGGCCAACCGGCAATTCCCGACCGGCCACGGCAGCCACGCCACCCCGTCCGAGATCGCCGTGACCCAGTGGGCCTATCCGGAAACCATCAAGACGACCCCGTACGAGCCCAAGATCGCCCCAACCGGGCCGATCCGCGAGGCGCTCGATTTCCGGGCTCGCTACGCCGACGGCCGCATGGGCTCGGATCCCGCTCAGGCCACGCCGGAAAAGGGCGGCGAGCTGGTCGACATGGCGGCCAAGGCCCTGATCGAGGATCTGGCGGCGTTCGGGGCCGAGACGGCGCCGGGGTGAGCAGTTGGCGCTCACAACCTAAAACCAATTTCCGGTGTCATCCCGGAAGCCTCGCAGAGGCTGTCCGGGACCCAGGGGGTGAAGGAACGCCGTGCGCGCCGCCCCTGGGTCCCGGGTCTTCGCTGCGCTTCGCCCGGGATGACACACCTAGGTAGGTTGAAAGTGGGGTTGAACCCTCAAGCCTGCACCACCCGCCGCGCCAGCGCCGGCTGCCCGTGCCGCGTGGCCATGACCTCGCCCACCACCGCCACGGCCACTTCGAACGGGGCCTTGCCGCCGAGGTCCAGGCCGATCGGGGCGCGCAGCTTGGCCAGGTCGCGATCGGAGAGACCCGCCGCCTTCAGCCGCGCCAGCCGCTCGGGCAGGCGTCGCCGCGCGCCCAACAAGCCGACATAGGGCGCGGGCGAGGGCAGGGCGGCCAGCAGGGCTTCGTGGTCCAGCTCGATGTCGTGGCCGCAGACGGCGACGGCGGTCCAGGCGTCCAGGCCGATCGCGGCCAGGGCCTCACCGGCGGCCTCGCGGCGATAGGCGACATCGGTCAAGGGTGGCGGCGCGGCCGGACCCTTGGGGCGAATCAGGAAGGTCTCGAAGCCGGACTGCGCCCCCAGGCTGGCCACCGCCAGGGCCGTCGGGTCGCCGCCCAGCACGATCAGACGTGGCGTCGGATCATAGGCCCGCTCGAAGGCGCCCGGCCACAACGCCTGCGGCTCCTCGACGCACAGGCGCTTCTGGCCATCGGTGACCCAAAAGGCCGGCGCGCGGGCGCTGGCCAGGTCCAGCAGGGTCCGCGCGGCCGGATCGTCGGGGGCGATCCTCTCGACCAAGATTTCGATCCGCGCCCCGCACAGCAGGCGGATATCGGGCCAGGGACTGCCTTCGCCGTAGACGAGCCGGCGTGGCTGGCCGTCGGCCAGGCAGGCTCGCGCGTGGACCTCGACGTCGGCCTCGATGCAGCCGCCCGAAAGAAATCCGGAAATGATTCCCTTCCCGAACACCATCTGCGCGCCGACCGGACGAGGGCCGCCGTCGCCCAGCGCGATGATGGTGGCCAGGACGGCGGGACCCCTGGAAAGCGCGGCGGCCAAGGCCGGACGGGCGTCGTCGGCCATGCCGTGCATGGGCCAAAGGGAGGCGGCGGCGTCGTCTGAGCGGTCAGGGTTCATCGGCCCGACGTTAACGCCTCGGCAAGTTTCCAGAAACCTGATGTTCAAACCTTGGCGCGTACCGTTCAACTCTGTTGGTGTTTTTCGCGCACGGATGGCGATGTCCATTTCGGTCTCAAAACTCGGTCTGGCGGCCGCTCAGTTCGGTCTCGACGGCGGAAGCTCGTCGGCGCCGCGCGGCCGTTCGCCGGAAGCCGAGACGCGCGACATCCTGAACATCGCCGCCCGCGCTCGTCTGTCGGTGTTGGACGCTTCGGGCCTGTTCGGCCGCGCCGAGACGGTGCTGGGCGACCTCATTCCCCGTCCGGTTCCGTTCCGCGTCACCATCGCGACCGCCCGCGCCGATCGCGGCCCCGATTTCGTCGAGGCCGAGGCCCGCGCCACCCTACGCCGGATCGGCGTCGAACGCGCCGAGGCCATCGTCGTCCATTCGCCGTCCGAACTGTTCGGCCCGCACGGCGCGGCCCTGTGGGATCGCCTGCAGCGCCTGAAGGACCAGGGCCTGTTCGCCAAGATCGGCGTCGCCGCCCACGCCACCGACGATCCGGTCGGCGTCGCCCGTCGCTTCAAGCCCGACATCCTGCAAGCCCCGGCCTCGCTGCTGGACCAGCGCCTGCTGGCCGACGGCTCGCTGCAACGCATCGCCGGCATGGGCGTCGAGGTGCACCTGCGCTCGATCTTCCTGAACGGCCTGCTGTTCCTGCCGCCCGACCGCGTCCCGGCCCAGCTGAAGGGCGCCTCGGGCCGTCTGTCGCGCGTGCGCCGCATGATCGCCGAGGGTCGCTCGGACCCGCTCCAGGCCGCCCTGGGCTTCGCCCTGTCGCGTCCGGAAGGCTCGGCCGTGCTGGTCGGCGTCAACTCGGCCGCCGAGCTGTCGGCCGTGGTCGCCGCCGCCTCGAGCCCGCCGCCGGACCTCGACTGGGACGAGATGGCGATCGATGATCCGGTCGCGCTCGACCCGCGACGTTGGGTCGCCTGATCCATCCCTAGAATCAGCTGCGAGGGTACGGACGTCGGCCGCTTGGTCGCGCGTCTTCGTGTCCGCGAATTAAGTCCGCTGATTAACGCCTTGTAAGCTTCTGATTCACTTGAGTTTTATGAGTCTGGCCTAGCTTTATCCCAACAAAGGGAAACCGCGCCATGATCCTCGCTGTCCTGCAAGCCCGCATGGGATCGTCCCGGCTGCCGGGCAAGTCGATGGCCACGCTCCAGGGCGAGCCGATGATCGTGCGCCAGCTGGAGCGCCTGCGCGGCGCGCGCTGTCTTTCGAAGATCATTGTCGCCACCAGCACCGAGAGCGTCGACGACGCCCTGGCCGGCTTTCTCGTGTCGCGCGGCCACACGGTCCATCGCGGGGCCGGCGCCGACATCCTGGCCCGCATCGCCCGTTGCGCCGAGGCGATCAGCGCGGTCACCCACGTCGTGCGCCTGAAGGGCGACGCGCCATTCATGGATCCCGGCATCGTCGACGAGGCCGTCCGCCTGGCCCTGGCCAGCGACGCCGACTACACGTCCAACCGCGTGCACCGCACCTATCCGGTCGGCCTCGAGGTCGAGGTGATCAAGGTCGGCGCCCTGCGCGAAGCCGCCGCCGAGGAACGCGATCCGCTGGCCCGCATCTCGCCGACGGCGGCGATCCGCAATCAGCCGAAGCGCTGGAGCCAGGCGCACCTGAAGGCCCATCGCGACTGGTCGAAGCTGGACTGGCGGGTCAAGACCGCCGCCGACCTGGCCTTCGCCCGCTCGGTCTATGACGCCCTGCACCCGGTCGATCCGGAGTTCCGCATGGGCGACGTGCTGGATCTGGTCGAAAGCCGCCAGGACATCGGACGGTTCGCGGCGTAGCCCACCATTCGAACAAACATCCGATCTCCCCGGCGAAAGCCGGGGCCCAGATGCAAGAGCGCCCGCGTTCCGGAGAGGATCGCGGGCGTCTTTGCATGCGCCTCACAGCCTTGCGATCTGGATCCCGGCGTTCGCCGGGAAGGTCGGGTTTGGTTGGGCGGTATCGCCCCTACTTCCACGCCCCGTACGGATCCACCGACGCCTTACCGAGCGCCTCGGCGACGGCCGGGTGGGTCAGTTGGCCGTTCAGCACGTTGAGACCGCGCGCCAGGTGGACGTTGGTCTTCAGCGCGTCCAGCCCCTTGTCGGCCAAGGCCAGGCCGAACGGCAGGGTGGCGTTGCCCAGAGCTTCCGACGAGGTGCGCGGGGCCGCGCCGGGCATGTTGGCCACGCAGTAGTGGACGACGCCGTCGACCGTGTAGGTCGGGTCGGCGTGGGTGGTCGGCTTGCTGGTCTCGAAGCAGCCGCCCTGGTCAATCGAGACGTCGACCAGCACCGAGCCGGGCTTCATCTGCTTCAGGTGTTCGCGGCGGACCAGCTTGGGGGCGGCCGCGCCGGCGGTCAGCACCGCGCCGATGATCACGTCGGCCTTGAGGATCTCCTCCTCGACGGCGGCGAAGGTCGAATAGCGGGTCAGGATCCGCCCCTGATAGAGGTCGTCCAGCTCGCGCATGCGTGGGATCGAGCGCTCCAGCACCACGACCTCGGCCCCGAGGCCCGCGGCCATGCGGGCGGCGTTGCTGCCGACCACGCCGCCGCCCAGCACGACCACGCGGGCCGGGGGCACACCGGGCACGCCGCAGAGCAGCAGGCCCATGCCGCCATTGTGCTTCAGCAGGGTCTCGGCCGCCGAGAATACGGCGATCCGGCCGGCCACTTCCGACATCGGGGCCAGCAGCGGCAGGCCGCCCTTGGCGTCCGTCACGGTCTCATAGGCGATGGCCGCGCAGCCGCTGTTCAGCAGGCCTTCGGTCTGGGCCGGGTCGGGCGCCAGGTGCAGGTAGGTGAACAGGATGTGGCGCGGCTCGAGCTTTTCCCACTCGACCTTCTGCGGCTCCTTGACCTTCACGATCATGTCCGCGCCAGCGAACACCGCGTCCGCGTCGGCGACGATGGTGGCGCCCGCCCTTTGATAGACGTCGTCGGCGTAGCCGGCGCCGAGGCCGGCGCCCAACTGGACGATGACGGTATGGCCGTGACCGACATATTCCCGGACGGCCGTGGGGGTGAGGCCGACCCGGTGTTCGCCCGGTTTGATCTCGGAAGGGACGCCAACGCGCATGATGCTTTCCTCCAAAAGCGATTTGACGCCGGTTTACGCCTCGTGGCCCGCAGGTTCCTTGGCCATTTCATGCGAACGGAACCCTGTTATGCAGGATTCTTGCGTGTTATGGTCAAATCCATGAAGAAACCACCCGTCAACCTCGACAGCTTCGACCGGAAGCTTCTCCACCTGCTGCAAAGGCGCGGTCGCGCCAGCTATGTGGAAATGGGTGAGGCGGTGAATCTTTCCGAGTCCGCGTGCCTTCGCCGCGTGCGGGCGCTGGAGGAGGCGGGGGTCATCGGGCGTTACGCCGCCGTGATCGACGAGCGGGCCGTCGGCCTGCCGCTCAGCGTCTTCGTCACCGTCACCCTGTCGTCCCAGGCCGAAAGCGCGCTCAGCGCCTTCGAGAAGGCCATAGCCAATGTCCGCGAGGTGGCCGAGTGCTACCTGATGACCGGCGGCTCGGACTATCTGCTGCGCCTGGTGGTGCGCGACGTCGATGACCTGGAGCGGGTCCACGCCCAGGAGCTGACCCGGATCCCTGGCGTGGTCCGCGTCAGCAGCAGTATCGCCATGCGAACTGTCGTTAAGCGCGCCGAATTGCCGCTGTGAAAGTCTAGTTAACCCTTCCTGAGCCGTTGACGCCTAGGGTCTCGCCGACATTCAAACCGCGTCGGGGGACGAAATGGTTTCGAGACGGATCCTGCTGGGGGCCCTGGCGGGTCTCGCCGCACCGGCCCTGGCCTTCGCCGAGGGCGACGGCCACCCGCCCAGCCTACTGACCAAGAAGGGCCGCCGGACCTCCAGCGCCCTGAGGCATCAGGCCGGCGACAAGGCCGCGCTGGACAAGGCCATGAGCGGCGTCAAGCCGCTGGAGGCCGAGCCGGCCCCCGTGCCGGACGCCCACGCGGCGGCTGCGCAGGAGGTCACGCCCGACGAGGCCCTGGGCCGCCTGAAGCATGGCAACACCATCTTCGCCCGCGGCGGCGCCAATCTGATGCTGCCGACGCTGGCGCGCGTGGCCGAGCTTTCCAAGGGCCAGAAGCCGTTCGCGGTGGTGATCGGCTGCGCCGACAGCCGCACCGCGCCGGAACTGATCTTCGACTGCAATCTGGGCGAACTGTTCGTGATCCGGGTCGCCGGCTCGACTGTCAGCCGCGAAGGCCTGGGCTCGATCGTCTATGCCGTCGAGCACCTGGGCGCGCCGCTGATCGTCGTGCTGGGCCACACCAAGTGCGGCGCGGTCGGCGCGGCCGTCGACGTGGCGATGAAACACGCGGAACTGCACGGCGCGCTGCACGAGATGGTGCTGCCGATCATTCCGGCCGTGCTGGAAGCCCAGGAAAGCCACCCGGCCGACCTGCAGGACGCCGCTATCCGCCGCAATGTCCGCGACATCGCCGGCCGCCTGAAGGTCGCCGACGGGGTCCTGGCCGAAAAGCTGCACGAAGGCCGCCTGAAGATCGTTTCGGCCACCTACGACCTGGCCACGGGCGTGGTCGGGTTCGACGCCTAGCTTCGATCTGAAACTGTCATTCGAGCGCCGTTGACCCCTGGTCGCGCTTAGGTTCAAGTCCGCCTTGAACGAGAGCGTGACAGCCGAAAGTGTAAGCGGTTTCGGCGGCCGTCACGCTCTCTTGTTTTGAACTAGCGCCTGTCCCAAGGGACAGGTGCGGCGCAAATCGGGGAGACAACGGATGTCGACGGACGAGACGCCGCCGGAAGGCGGTCGCGACACCCTGTCTTCTTTGAAGACGCGCTGGAATGCGCTTCGCCGGACGGTTTCCGATCGGTGGCCGCAAGCCCTGAAAGGCCCCGTGGCCATCGCCGTGGCCGGCGCGCTGATCGTCGGCTTTGGCGGCGGCTTCGCGGCCGGCAAGGGCGGGCTGTTCTTCGGCGGCGCCAAGCCGGTCGGGGCGGAGTCGGTCAAGGGTCAGGCCTGGTCCCTGTTCGGCAAGCCGCGCTCGGCCAATGCCCCCCGTCGCGGCATCCCCAGGCCTGAAGGCTTCGCCGTCTGGCAGACCCGCGTCGACAGCTCTGGGCAGGATCCCCTGGCCTGCATCCGCATGAGCAAGGACCTGGATCCGTCCAAGTCCTATGCCGATTTCGTGCTGATCTCGCCCGACCTGGGCCGCCAGCCCTCGGTTCGCGTCAAGGGCGACGAGCTGTGCCTGGGTGGCGTCGGCTTCACCGACCACCGCATCACCCTGCTCAAGGGCCTGCCCGGCAAGGGCGGCGAGACCCTGGCGGCCAACGCCGATGTCGATTTCACGTTCGGCGAGAAGCCGCCCTATGTCGGCTTCGCCGGCGATGGCGTGATCCTGCCGCGCGAAGAGGCCGACGGCGTCGCCATCGAGACGATCAACGTCCAGACCCTGGCCGTCGAGGTCTGGCGCGTGCCGGACCGCAACCTGGTCCGCAAGTCGATCAGCGCTCCGGACCCGACCGGCGAGGGCGACTGGGCCAGCGACTATGGCGACGACGCCGTGGGCGACGATGGCCGCAAGGTCTGGAAAGGCACGGTGCAGGTCACCGGCGGCGCGACCGGCCAGAAGGCCACGACGGTCTTCCCGCTGGGCGCGGTTCTGAAGGACATGAAGGCCGGGGCCTTCGTCATCAAGGCCCGCGACGTCTCGGGCGGGCGCGACCCCGACGAGGACAGCGGCGACAACAACCCGGCCCAGGCCCGCCGCTGGATCGTGTTCACCGACATGGCCCTGCTGGCCTATGACGGCTCCGAGAGTCTGGACGTGGTGGTTCGTTCGCTGAAGACCGCCAAGACCCTGTCGGGCGTGCGCGTGGCCCTGGTCGCCGCCGACGGCGAGGACCTGGCCGAGGCCAAGAGCGACGCCGACGGCCGCGTGCGCTTCCTGCGCCCGCTGCTGAAGGGCCAGGGCGCCGAGCGCGCCAAGATGGTCATGGCCTATGGCGCTCAGGGCGACCTGGCCCTGCTGGACCTCGACCGCTCGCCGGTCGACCTGTCGAAACAAGGCGTCGGCGGCCGCACCGAAGGCGGCGTCGACGGGCGCAGCGTGGCGGCCGATATCGACGGCTATCTGTACGCCGACCGCGGCATCTACCGGCCCGGCGAGACGGTCCACCTGACGGCCATGGTCCGCGACCGGATGGCCAAGGCGGTTTCCGACCGTAAGGGCGAGATCCTCGTCAAGCGGCCGTCGGGCGTCGAGTTCAAGCGCTATCCGTTCAGCCAGGCCAACGCTGGCGCGGTGCTGGCCGACATCGCCCTGCCCCGCTCGGCCCCGCGCGGCCGCTGGACCGCCGAGCTGCACATCGAGGGCATCGAGGACGAGACGGGCTCGCTGTCGTTCTCGGTCGAGGACTTCGCGCCGCAGCGCCTGGCCGTGACCGCCACGGGCCAGGAATCCGTTCCGCTGGGCGAGGGCGAGGCCCGCAAGGTCGACGTCTCGGCCCGCTTCCTCTACGGCGCGCCCGGCGCCGGCCTGCAGACCCAGGGCGAGGCCCGCCTGCGCGCCGACACCGACCCGTTCCCGGCCTATAAGGGCTTCGAATGGGGCGACCAGTCCAAGCCGTTCGACGAGAAGTTCCTCGACCTCGGCACCACCGTCACCGACGGCGAAGGCCGCGCCACCCTGTCGGTGGCCTCGACCGACGCCGGCGACACCAACCAGCCGCTGGTCGCCTCGGTCACCGCCTCGGTGTTCGAACCCGGCGGCCGTCCGGTCCGCGAGAGCCTGGAGCTGAAGGTGCGCGGCAAGGCCGTGTACTACGGGGTCAAGGTCGACCAGGGCGAGGCCGGCAAGGGCGATCCGCCTGTCAGCCTCGACATGATCGCCGTCAACGCCGCCGGCCAGCGCGTCGGCGCGACCGCCACCTACACCCTGGTGGCCGAGCGCTGGGACTACGACTGGTTCCAGCAGAACGGCCGCTGGCAGTGGCGGCGCAGCAGCCGCGACGCCGTCGTCGCCAAGGCCCAGGTGAACATCGGCGCCGGCCAGCCGGCCAAGCTGACTCGCCGTCTGGGCTGGGGCGACTACCGCCTCGAGATCGAAGGCGCCGACGGCGCCAAGACCGTCACCCGCTTCTCGGCCGGCTGGGGCTCGCCCGCCAAGGAAGGCGAGGCGCCGGACGTCGTCCGCGTCACCGCCGGGACCAAGTCCTACGCCCAAGGCGACACGGTCGAGATCACCCTGAAGCCGCCCTATGCCGGCGAGGCGCAAGTCGCCGTCGCCACCGATCGCCTGATCGACTTCAAGACGGTCACGGTCGGGGAGAACGGGACCACCGTGCGCCTGAAGACCTCAGCTGCTTGGGGCGGCGGGGCCTATGTGATGGTCAGTGTCGTCCAGCCGCGCGACCCGGTCGCCTCGCCCAAGCCGCGTCGGGCCCTGGGCCTCGTTTATGTCCCGCTCGACCCCAAGAGCCGTAAGCTGACCGTGGATCTGGGCACGCCGACCAAGATCGATAGCAAGGCGCCGGTCGAGATCCCGGTGAAGGTGTCGGGCATGGGCTTTGGCCAGAAGGCCCGCATCACCATCGCGGCGGTGGACGAGGGCATTCTGCGCCTGACCCACCAGGACAGCCCCGACCCGGTGAAGTGGTACTTCGGCAAGCGGGCCCTGACCCTGAACTACCGTGACGACTACGGCCGCCTGCTCGACCCGAACCTGGGCGCGCCGGCCAATGTCAATTTCGGCGGCGACGAGGTCGGCGGCGAAGGCCTGACCGTCACTCCGATCAAGACCGTGGCCCTGTGGTCGGGCGTGGTCGAGACCGGCCTCGACGGCAAGGCGGTGGTCAAGCTGCCGGCCGCCGACTTCAACGGCGAGCTGCGCATCCAGGCCGTGGCCTGGACCGACACCGCCGTCGGCTCGGCCTCCAAGCCGCTGACCGTGCGCCAGCCGGTGGTGGCCGACCTGAACCTGCCGCGCTTCCTGGCGCCAGGCGACCAGGCCTACGCCACGTTGGAGCTGCACAATGTCGAGGGCAAGCCGGGCGCCTATACGGCCGAGGCATTTTCGACCAACGGGCTGAAGGTCGCCTTCAAGAAGGTGTTCCAGCTGATCCTGGGCCAGCGCATCGCCGAGAAGATCCCCTTCCTGGCGCCGGACGTCACCGGCATCGGCAAGATCGGCTTCAAGGTCGCCGGCCCTGGCTTCACGACCGCCAAGGACTATCCGATCCAGACCCGCCTGGGCTGGGGCGACATCGTGCGCACCACCACCGAGATCCAGCGTCCGGGCGAGGCGTTCACGCCCTCCTACGCCCTGCTCTCGGGCCTGGCGGCGGGCGACGTGACGATGCAGGTCAGCTATTCGCCGATCCGGGGCTTCGACCCGTCGGCGATCGCCGTGGCCTTGCAGCGCTATCCGTACGGCTGCACCGAGCAGCTGGTCTCGACGGCCTATCCGCTGCTGTACGCCCAGACCTTCTCGACCGATCCGAAGCTGAAGCGAACCCCCGCGGCCCTCGCGGGCGCGGTCGGCAAGCTGTTGGATCGCCAGACCCTGGACGGCGCCTTCGGCCTGTGGCGGGTCGGCGACGGCGAGGCCGATCCGTGGCTGGGGGCCTACGTCGTCGACTTCCTGCTCGAGGCCAAGGCCCAAGGCATCGCCGTGCCCGACAACGCCATCGACAAGGCCGTCGGGGCCATGCGCCAGGTCAGCCGCCCCGAGGGCTTCTCGTCGGTCGCCTACCGCATGGAGTATCCGGGCTGGTGGGCCAGCAACGAGGACGCCTCCAAGCAGGCCACCGAACGGATGCGCCGCCGCGCCTCGGCCTACGCCCTCTATGTGATGGCCAAGGCCGGCAAGGGCGACTTGGCTCGCCTGCGCTGGTGGCACGACGTGCAGATGAAGGACGAGGCCCAGCCGATCGCCAAGGCCTATGTCGCCGCCGGCCTGGCCCGGATGGGCGACAACGCCCGAGCCCGCTCGGCCATGCGCCAGGCGGTCAAGGCGCTGGGCTATCGCGACGAGCAGGACTGGTATCAGTCGCCGCTGCGCGACACCGCCGTGCTGACGGCCCTGGCCGCCGAATCCGGCATGATGGACGTCGCCCGCCAGCTGCAAGGTCGGCTGGAGAACTCGGTCAAGGATCCCGACGCCCTGAACACCCAGGAACAGGCGGCGCTGCTGCACGCGGCCAACGCCCTGATCCAGGCCTCGGGCCCGATGTCGATCGACGCCAAGGGCGCCAACCCGCTGCCTCCGGCCGGCGGCGCGCCGCGCTGGGCGGTCGGCAAGCTGGCCGACGCCCACTTCGTCAACACGGGCAAGGGCGTGCTGTGGCGGACAGTCAGCGTGCGCGGCACCCCGACCTCGGCCCCGGCCGCCTCGGCTGCGGGGCTGTCGGTGTCCAAGCGCCTGCTATCGATGGGTGGCGGCGCGATCGACCCGGCCACGATCCGCCAGGGCGACCGGGTGATCGTGCTGGTTTCGGGCCACTCGATGCAGGCTCGCTCGACGGCCCTGGTCGTCGACGACGCCCTGCCGGCCGGCTTCGAGATCGAGACCACGCTCGGGGCCGACGACGCCCAGAACGGCCCGTACAAGTTCCTTGGCGAACTGACCGCCGCAGATGTCCAGGAAAGCCGCGACGACCGCTTCATCGCCGCGCTGGACCTGGAGGGGAACAAGAGCTTCGCCCTGGCCTATGTGGCCCGGGCGGTGACGCCGGGCAGCTTCTTCCTGCCCGGCGCGGTGGCCAAGGACATGTACCGCCCGGCGGTGGCGGCCCGCTCGGAAGCCTCGCGCGCAACGATCGCGCCGGGGCCGTGAGGGTGGCGAAGCATAGCGCGCCCTTCTTCCCCCTCCGGGGGAGGAGGGCCGCAGGCCCGGAGGGGGCAAGTCGGTAATGGCTTTCGGTGTTTCCGGCGGGCCGCTTCTTACTCGCCCCCTCCGGATGCTGCGCATCCTCCTCCCCCGGAGGGGGAAGAAGGGTGATCATGTCCCTCGCCTGACCAAGGTCCTGATCGGCGCGCTGGGCGTACAGCTCGTCCTCTTCGCCCTCGGCGCCGCGTTCCCACCGGACATGACCCGCGCCAAGCACTCCTCGCCGGTCACCCTGGACCGGCGCGGCGCCTGGCTGCGCGCCCTGCCGGTCGAGGACGGCCGCTGGCGGATCCGCGCTGATCTCCAGCGCACCGACGAGACCTTTCAAAGACGCCTGATCAAGGTCGAGGACGGGCGCTTCTATCGGCACCTGGGCGTCGACCCGCTGTCGCTGGTCCGGGCGGTCGGTTCGGCGATCGTCCACGGTCGCGCGACCTCGGGGGCTTCGACCCTGACCATGCAGACCGCGCGCCTGCTGGAGCCGCGGCCGCGCAATCTTGGCTCGAAGCTGATCGAGATGGTCCGCGCCGTGCAGCTGGAATCGCGGCTGTCCAAGCGCGAGATCCTGGCCCTGTACCTGACCCTGGCCCCCTATGGCGGCAACCTCGAGGGCGCGCGGGCGGCCAGTCTCAGCTATTTCGGCCACGAGCCCTCCAGCCTGACCGACGGCGAGCAGGCTCTGCTGATCGCCCTGCCGCAGTCGCCCGAGGCCCGTCGCCCCGATCGCCGGCCCGACGCCGCCAAGGCCGCCCGGAGCGCGGTGCTGGCCAAGATGGTCCGGGCCCGCGCCATCACCCAGGCCGCCGCCTACGAGGCCGAGAACGAACCCCTGCCGCGCCGCGCGCCGTTCCCGACCCTGGCTTGGCACGCGGCCGGCGAGCTGGCCCGCAAGGCCCCGGCCAACCAGGCCAGCGTGATCTCGACCCTGGACGCCGACCTGCAGTCCCGCCTGGAGCCGATGGCCGCCCGCGTGGCGGGCGCGCAAGGGCCGGACGCCACCGCCGCCATCCTGGTGGTCGAGATCAAGAATCGCGCCGTGCGCGCCGCCGTCGGCTCGGCGGGCCGCGACCGCGCCGGCGGCTGGGTCGACATGACCCGCGCCCTGCGCTCGCCGGGTTCGGCCCTGAAGCCGTTCATCTACGCCATGGCCATGGACGACGGCCTGATCGCCGCCGACACCCAGCTGGCCGACAGCGCCACCCGCTTCGCCGACTACCAGCCCGAGAACTTCGACCGGGTGTTCCACGACAAGGTCACGGTGCGCGAGGCCCTGGCCCATTCGCTGAACGTCCCGGCTGTGGCCACGCTGGAGAAGCTGGGTCCCGAGGCCTTCGCCGGGCGGATCGAGGCCGCCGGCGCGCATCTGGCCCGGCCCAAGGCCCAGCTGAAGGAGGCCGGCCTGGCCCTGGCCCTCGGCGGCGAGGGCATCACCTGGCGCGACCTCGTCATGCTGTACGCCGCCCTCGGCGACGGCGGCATCGCCAAGCCGCTGGCTTGGACCGAGGAAGACGCCAAGGCTCGCGAACGCTCTGGCGGGACGCGGTTGGTGCGACCCGAGGCGGCGCGGCAGGTGCTGGACATCTTGCGGGAAGCGCCGGCCCCGCGTGGCCGCGCGCCCTCGGCCCTGACCCGGGGCGGACCGTCGATGGCGTTCAAGACCGGCACCTCGTACGGCTTTCGCGACGCGGTGGCGGCCGGGGTGGTCGGCGGCTATGCGATCCTGGTCTGGACGGGCCGGGCCGACGGCGGCGCGCGCGGCGGATTGACGGGGCGCGACGCGGCCCTGCCGCTATTGTTCGACGTCGCCGACGCCATCGGAACCGCGAGCTCGGCCCCGCGCCCGATCGCGCCGAAGTCCGCGCCCCTGGGCCTGCAACAGCTGCGCGCGGCGGACGCGGGCCCGCGCCTGATCTTCCCGCCGGACGGGGCCTCGGTGCAGGTCGAGGCGTTGGGCGCGAAATCGCGCGGCCTGGTCCTCGCCGCCCAGGGCGAGGGCCTGACCTGGTACGTGGAGGGCGCGCCGCTGGACCCCGACCCGGTCAGCGGCCGGGCGATCTGGAGGCCGGCCGCGCCGGGCTTCTACAAACTGTCGGTGGTGGATGCGCAGGGGCGCAGGGCGACGGCCAAGGTGCGGATCAAGGGGGAGTAGGGGCCCCTCATCGGCAAAAAACGCGTGTCATCCCGGAAGCCTCGTAGAGGCTATCCGGGACCCAGGGGCGGCGCGCACCGCGCTTCGTCACCCCCTGGGTCCCGGCTCTCCGCTGCGCTACGGCAGGGATGACACGGGATTTGGGTATTTCAGCCTTCAGCACCCCGGCAGGCTGACCAGCCGCTGGTAGTCCTCGACATTGGCGATGCCGATGTTGAGGTCGGTCACCAAGCCGTTGCTCAGCGAATAGACCCAACCGTGCACGGCCAGCGACTGGCCGCGCGCCCAGGCGTCCTGGACGAAGACGTCGGCGGCGACGTTGCGGACCTGGCGGGCGACGTTCAGCTCGGTCAGGCGATCGAGCATGGCGCGCTTTTCCGGGATCGCCTCCAGCTCGTGCTTGTGCTCGGCGTGAACCTCGCGGATCGGGTGCAGCCAGTGGTCGACCAGGCCCCGGCGCTGGCCGTCGATGGCCGCCGCCACGCCGCCGCAGCCGTAGTGGCCCACGACCATGATGTGCTTGACCTTCAGCACGTCGACCGCGAACTGCAGCACGGACAGGTAGTTGGCGTCCTGCGGCGGCGCCAGGTTGGCGACGTTGCGGTGGACGAACAGCTCGCCCGGATCCAGCCCGACAATTTCATTGGCCGGCACGCGGCTGTCGCTGCAGCCGATCCACAGGTATTCGGGGCTCTGCTGGCCTTCCAGGCGCCTGAAGAAATCCGGATCGACCTCGGTCTTTCCCTTCGACCAGGCGGCGTTCTTGGCTTTCAGGTCTTCAAGCATCTAGCGCTCCGGATGATGGTCGGGATGGGCGGCGGCGATGGCCGGGTGCTTGGCCGCGCGGGTGGCGGCCGCCTGGATCGCCGGGAACGGGGACAGGTCGACATTGAAGCGGCCGGCGTTGAACACCTGCGGCACCAGCAGGCAGTCGAGCAGGCCGGGGCCGTCGCCATAGGCGAAGCCGCCGGAATATTTGGCGACCATCGGCTCCAGGGCCTGGAAGCCGTCGCTGATCCAGCGGGCCGCCCAGGCGTTGCGGTCCGTCTCGCCGATCTCCAGGGCGGTCAGCTGACGCAGGATCCGCAGGTTGTTCAGCGGGTGGATGTCGCAGGCGATGATCTCGGCCATGCCGCGCACGATGGCTCGTTCGAACGGGGCGGTCGGCAGCAGGCGCGGTTCGGGCACGACCTCGTCCAGCCATTCCAGGATGGCCAGACTCTGGGTCAGCGGGCGTCCATCGACCTCCAGCGTGGGTACGAGGGCCTGGCCGTTGAGGGCGCGGTAGGCCTTGTCCTGATGGGCGTTGGCGACCAGGTCCACGGGACGCAGGTCATAGGCCAGGCCCTTCAGGTTCAGGCCGATCCGCACCCGATACGGCGCGCTGGCGCGCTTGGCGCTGTGCAGGACGAGCTTCATCCCATGCCCCTCTAGACCAAAGTAAACGCAAGATGGCCGACGCCCTCGACCTCGCCGACGATCCGGTCGCCGCGGACGATGGCGCCGACGCCTTCGGGGGTTCCCGTGAAGATCAGGTCGCCGGCGGCCAGGGCCCACAGCTCGCTGGCCTTGGCGATGACCTCGCCGATGCTCCAGATCATGTCGCCGACCTGGCCGCGCTGGCGCTCGGCGCCGTTGACCGACAGGGTGACGGCGGCGTCGAGCGCGGGGGCGTCCATCACCCGAATGGCGGAGATCGGGGCGCTGGCGTCGAAGGCCTTGCCGGCTTCCCACGGCTGGCCCTTGGCCTTGGCCGCGCTCTGCAGATCCCGCCGGGTCAGGTCGACACCGACCGCATAGCCGAACACGGCGGTCAGGGCCTGCTCGGGCGTCAGATTGGCGCCGCCGCTCTTCAGCGCCACCACGAGCTCGATCTCGTGATGGAGATCGGCGGTCGCCGGCGGATAGGGAATCTCGGCCGCCAGGGGCGCGACCGCGTCGGCGGGCTTGGCGAAGAAGAACGGCGGATCGCGCTCGTCGCCGCCCATCTCGCGGCGGTGAGCGGCGTAGTTGCGGCCGACGCAGAGGATGCGACGCACCGGAAACACCGCGTCCGATCCTTCCACCGGAACCRTCGGAAGGGCGTGCGGGGGAAAGGCGTAGGTCGTCATGGCGCCTCGTTTAGCGCCAAACGCCCCGCGCCAAAACCCTTGTCACGCAGGGTTGCTTCTCCGCCCCAAAGTGGTCGTTGTTCAGAAATCCTGCGGTTGAACGCCCGGCCTAAACGTTCTTTCACTTGCCCCGGTCCGCGCTGGCGAGTCATGACGGTGGTGGGGATTTTGGGCGGCTTACTTGGGGGCATTAGGACGCGCATGCTGATCATCGAGAATCTGACCCACGTCTACGGCAACGGCGTTCGCGCCCTGGACGAGGTCAGCCTGACGATTCCGCGCGGCATGTATGGCCTGCTCGGGCCGAACGGGGCCGGCAAGTCGACCCTGATGCGGACCATCGCCACCCTGCAGGCGCCGACCTCCGGCCATATTCGCTTCGGCGACATCGACGTGCTGAAGAACCCCGAGGACCTGCGCCGCACCCTGGGCTACCTGCCGCAAGACTTCGGCGTCTATCCGCGGGTCTCGGCCTACGACATGCTCGACCACATGGCGGTGCTCAAGGGGATCGCCGGCGCCAAGGCGCGCAAGGAGACGGTCGAGAACCTGCTGAACCAGGTCAATCTGTGGAACGTCCGCAAGAAGGCCATCGCCGGCTTCTCGGGCGGCATGCGCCAGCGCTTCGGCATCGCCCAGGCCCTGATCGGCGATCCGCGCCTGATCATCGTCGATGAGCCCACGGCGGGCCTCGATCCCGAAGAGCGCAACCGCTTCCTGAACCTGCTGGCCGAGATCGGCGAGAACGTGGTGGTGATCCTGTCGACCCACATCGTCGAGGACGTCTCGGACCTCTGTCCGGCCATGGCCATCATCTGCGACGGCCGCATCGTCCGCGAGGGCGCGCCGATGGAGCTGGTCGGCCAGCTGAAGGGCCGGATCTGGAAGAAGCTCATCGACAAGACCGAGCTGGAGGCCGCCAAGGCCCGGTACAAGGTCATCTCCACCCGCCTGCTGGCGGGCCGAACCGTCATCCACATCCTTTCGGACGATAATCCCGGCGATGGCTTCACGCCGGTCGAGGGCGGGCTGGAGGATGTCTATTTCTCCACCCTCTCGACCACCCGGCGCGCGGCCTGACGGGGAGCGAGCCGATGTTTGGCAAGATCGCGGGCTTCGAGCTCCGCTACCAGTTGAAGTCGCCCGTCTTCTGGGTGGTGGCGACTATCTTCTTCCTGCTGACCTTCGGGGCGGCGACGATCGACCAGATCCGCATCGGCGGCGGCGGCAACATCCACAAGAACGCCCCGTTCGCGATCGCCCAGACCCACCTGATCCTGTCGATCTTCTACATGTTCGTGACCACGGCCTTCGTAGCCAATGTGGTGGTGCGCGACGACGAGACCGGCTTTGGGCCGATCCTGCGGTCCACCCGGGTGCGCAAGTTCGACTATCTGTACGGCCGCTTCACGGGTGCATACCTGGCGGCGGCGATCTCGTTCCTGGTCGTGCCGCTGGCGATCTGGATCGGCTCGTTCATGCCGTGGGTCGACCCCGAGCGGCTCGGGCCCAACGCGCTTCACGCCTATCTCTTCTCGTACTTCGCCCTGGCCCTGCCCTCGATCCTGCTGACCTCGGCGATCTTCTTCGCCCTGGCCACGATCACCCGCTCGATGATGTGGACCTATGTCGGCGTGATCGCCTTCATGGTCCTGTGGATCATCGCCAACATCGCGCTGGATCGGCCTGAATACGAGAAGATCGCGGCCTATTGGGAGCCGTTGGGCACCGCCGCCTATGGCCTGGTCACCAAGTATTGGACCGCCAGCGAGCGCAACAGCCTGACCCCGCCCCTGGCCGGCGCCCTGCTGTTCAACCGCGTCTTCGTGCTGGCCTTGTCGGCCGGCTTCCTGGCCCTGGCCTACGGCCTGTTCCGCTTCCAGTCGGCCGAGCTGTCCGGCCAGAAGAAGGTCAAGAAGGGCAAGGCCAAGGCCGAGGACGAGGCCCCGCCGTCGATCGTCGGCGGTCCGCTGCCGCGGCCGAACTTCGACCGCAAGACCGCTTGGGCCCAGCTCGTCGTCCGCACCCGCCTCGACATGGGCCAGGTGTTCAAGAGCCCGGCCTATTTCGTGCTGCTGGCCCTGGGCCTGGCCAACGCCATGGGCGCGCTGTGGTTCGCCACCGAGGCGGGCCGCTACGGCGGCGTTGTCTATCCGGTGACCCGCGTGCTGCTGCAGCCGTTGCTGGGCTCGTTCGGCCTGATCCCGATGATCATCGCCATCTACTATTCGGGCGAGCTGGTCTGGCGCGAGCGCGAGAAGAAGACCCACGAGATCATCGACGCCACCCCCGTGCCCGACTGGGCCTTCGTGGCCCCCAAGACCCTGGCGATCGGCCTGGTGCTGGTCTCGACCCTGCTGGTCAGCGTGGTCGCGGCGATCCTCAGCCAGGTGTTCCACGGCTATTTCAACTTCGAGCTCGACAAGTACCTGATCTGGTACGTGCTGCCGCAGTCGGTGGACTTCATCCTGGTGGCGGTGCTGGCCGTTTTCCTGCAGGCGATCAGCCCGCACAAGTTCATCGGCTGGGGCCTGATGGTGATCTACATGGTCACCACGATCACGTTCGTGAACCTGGGCTTCGAGCACAAGCTCTACAACTACGGCTCGGTCACCGACACGCCGTTCTCGGACATGAACGGCCTGGGCAAGTTCTGGGTCGGGGCCTGGTGGCTGCGCGCCTACTGGACCGCCTTCGCCCTGATCCTGCTGGTGTTGGCCTATGGCCTGTGGCGGCGCGGCACCGAGAGCCGTCTGCTGCCGCGCCTGCGTCGCCTGCCCATCCGCCTGCGCGGCAAGGCCGGCGTGCTGATGGCCTCGTCCCTGGCCGTGTTCGTGGTGCTGGGCGGCTTCATCTATCTGAACACCAACATCTGGAACCCGTACCGGACCAAGATCGACAACGAGAAGTGGCAGGCCGACTACGAAAAGACCCTGCTGCCATTCGAGAACACGCCCCAGCCCAAGATCATCGCCATGACCCTGGACGTCGATCTGCAGCCGCACGCGCCCAGCATCGAGACCAAGGGCTCGTATGTGCTCGAGAACCGCACCGGCCAGGCGCTGAAGGAAATCCACGTCCGCTTCGATCGCGACCTCGACGTGAAGGGCCTGTCGATCGAGGGCGCGCGGCCCAAGAAGACCTATGAGAAGTTCAACTACCGCATCTTCGCCTTCGACACGCCGATGGCGCCGGGCGAGCAGCGCAAGATGAGCTTCATCACCCTGCGGGCCCAGCGCGGCTTCCCCAATAGCGGTCAGGAAAGCCGGGTCGTCGACAACGGCACGTTCGTCAACAACATGGAGATCGCGCCGATCCTGGGCATGGCTCGCGACGGGCTGCTGCAGGACCGCGCCAAGCGCCGCAAGTATGGCCTGCCGCCCGAGCGCCGCATGGCCAAGCTGGGCGACGTCGCGTCCCGCCAGTTCAACGGCCTGCGCAAGGACGCCGACTTCGTCAGCTCCGACATCACCGTGACCACCGAGGCCGACCAGACGCCGATCGCGCCCGGCTACAAGGTCACGGACACGGTCAAGAACGGCCGCCGGATCGCCCGCTTCGTGACCGAGGCGCCGATCATGCCGTTCGTCTCGATCCAGTCGGCCCGCTACCAGGTGGCCACCGAGGCCTACAAGGGCGTTGAGCTGGCGGTCTATTACGACGCCCAGCACACCTGGAACATCGAGCGGATGAAGACCTCGATGAAACGGTCGCTGGACTATTTCCAGGCCAATTTCAGCCCCTACCAGTTCCGCCAGCTGCGCTATCAAGAGTTCCCGGACTATGCGCAGTTCGCCCAGTCGTTCGCCAACACCATCCCGTGGTCCGAGGGGATGTTCTTCATCTCCGACTATCGCGACCCGACCAAGATCGACATGGTCACCTATGTCGGCGCCCACGAGATCGGCCACCAGTGGTGGGCCCACCAGGTGATCGGCGCCGACCAGCAGGGCGGGGCGATGCTGAGCGAGACCTTCGCCCAGTACTCGGCCCTGATGGTGATGAAGCGGACCTATGGCGAAGCCCAGATCCGCAAGTTCCTGAAGTTCGAGCTGGACAGCTATCTGCGGGCGCGCGGCGGCGACGTCATCGACGAACAGCCCCTCTACAAGGTCGAAAACCAGCCCTACGTCTATTACCGCAAGGGCTCGCTGGTCATGTACCGGCTGCAGAGCGAACTGGGCGAGGAGACCGTCAACCGCGCTCTGCGCAAGCTGATCGCCGACCACGCCTTCAAGGGCGCGCCTTATCCGATCACCACCGACTTCCTGACCATCCTCCGCGCCGAGGCGCCGGCCGACAAACAGGCCCTGATCACCGACCTGTTCGAGAAGATCACGCTCTACGACCTGAAGACCAAGAGCGCGTCGGTGAAGAAGCGCGCCGACGGCAAGTTCGACGTCACGGTCACGGTCGACGCCCAGAAGAAGTACGCCGACGGCAAGGGCAAGGAGACGCCGGCCGCCTTGAACGAGACGATGGACATCGGCCTGTTCACGGCCGAGCCGGGCAAGAAGGGCTTCGACGCCAAGGCCGTGGTGGCCTACGAGCGCCGGCCGATCCGCTCGGGCGTGCAGACCTTCACCTTCACGACGGCCAAGGCGCCGAAGTTCGCGGGCATCGATCCCTACAACACGGTGATCGACCGCAACGGCGACGACAACACGACCAAGGTCGGCGGGTGATCGACGGGCCAGCGATCCAGATGGACGCGGAGGCGCTGAATGCGTTTCTGCGGCACGCCTTTCCGGAGGCGGATCGCGATAACATGGCTCGGGTCCAAGAGGTCGAGCCAGGGCGCGTGCTGCTCAGGCTGCCCTATGCCAGCCGGCAACTGCGGCCAGGCGGGGTGATTTCGGGGCCAACCCTGATGGCTTTGGCGGACGTGGCGGCCTACGCCCTGGTCCTGGCGCACATCGGCGAGGTGGCCATGGCGGTCACGACCTCGCTGAACATCCACTTCCTGCGCGGATGCAAGCCGGGCGACCTCCACGCGGAGGCCAGCCTGCTCAAGCTCGGCCGCCGCATCGCGACGGCCGATGTCCTGATGTGGACCGAAGGGCGCGAGCGGGCCGCCGCCAAGGCGACGGTCGCCTACGCCATTCCGTGAGCTTGGCACGGGCCACTCATACGCTCAAAGTCGTGTCATCCCGGAAGCCTCGCAGAGGCTATCCGGGACCCAGGGGGTGAAGGAACGCCGTGCGCGCCGCCCCTGGGTCCCGGCTCTACGCTGCGCTTCGGCCGGGATGACACGGTTGAAGCGATTGCGATCCGAAAGAGCCGCTAGTGCTTCGGAGCGGCCTTTTCGTCAGCCTTGGCCTGGGCCTCGTCGGCCTTGCCCTGAGCCTTGGCGACGTCATCACCCGTACCGAAGCCCTTCTTCAGGCCCTCGGCCATGTTCAGGTGCTCCTGGACCTTCGGGGCCGTGGCGGCGGCGAAAGCCTTGATGGCGGCGGTGTCGCCGTCCTGGGCGTAGCGCTGCAGCAGGTTCAGGGCCGCCTGGTGGGCGTCGACCTGGCTGTCGGCGTACGCCTTGTCGAAGTCCTTGGCGTCGGCCTTGTTCAGGTCGTCCAGCTTGCCTTGCAGGTCTTCCGGCAAGGCGGTCGGCGGCGTGATCGAAGCGCCCGAGGCGGCGATGGCGGCCTTCAGCTCCTCGGTGGTCTTGGTGTGGGCCTTTTCCATTTCGGCGGCGAACTTCTTCACCGGGGCGTTGGTCGAGCGCTTGGCGGCCAGCTTGGCGGCCTCGATCTCGAACATGTCGCTGGCGGCGGCCTTGGCGACGAAGACGTCGGCCTTGGTTTCATCCGACGGCGTCGGGACGGTGGCGGCGGGGTTGGCGTCCGGGGTTGCGGCCTGCTCGGCCGGGGTTGCGGCGCCCTTGGTTTCCTCGGTCTTCGGACCGCAGGCGGCCAGGCTGAGGGCCGCGACGGCGGCGCTCACGATAAGAATGTGACGGGTCATGGCTCTGTCTTTCCCTGCGCGATTTTCTTAGAGGTGGGCTCGGCGTCGCGCTGCGCCGCGTGATCGACAAAACATCACGGGGCCGTGAACGGTTCCGGACAGACCGGGGGAAGTGCGATGGCCCAAGACCGTTCGGGAGGACCGCTTGTCGGCCCATTGGCTGGCCTGCGGGTGATCGAGATGGGCTCGCTGATCGCCGGGCCCTTCTGCGGCCAGGTGCTGGGCGACTTCGGGGCCGAGGTCATCAAGCTGGAGGATCCCAAGGTCGGCGACCCGATGCGCCAGTGGGGACGGTCCAAGCCCAAGGGCCTGTCGCCCTGGTGGCCGGTGATCGGCCGCAACAAGAAGTCGGTGACGATCGACCTGCGGACGGACGAGGGCCGCGACATCGCCCGCGCCCTGATCGCCAAGGCCGATGTCGTGGTCGAGAACTTCCGCCCCGGTACGCTTGAGAAGTGGGGCATGGGCTACGAGACCCTAGCCAAGACCAATCCGGGGCTGGTGATGGCGCGGGTCTCGGGCTTCGGCCAGACGGGGCCCTACGCCAAGCGGGCCGGTTACGCTCTGGTCGGCGAGGCCATGGGCGGCTTGCGTCACATCACCGGCGAGCCCGACCGGCCGCCGGCCCGGGCCGGCATCTCGATCGGCGACAGCCTGTCGGGCCTGAACGCCGCCCTCGGGGTGATGATGGCCCTGCACGCCCGCCAGCGCACCGGCAAGGGCCAGGTGGTCGACGCGGCGATCTACGAGAGCGTGCTGACGGTGATGGAGAACCTGATCACCGAATACGACCTGACCGGCTATGTCCGCGAGCGTTCGGGAGCGGTGCTGCCGGGCATCGCGCCGTCGAACGTCTACCCGACCAAGAGCGGCGAGCTCGTCCTGATCGGCGCCAACCAGGACACCCTGTTCAAGCGGTTGTGCGAGCTGATGGGGCGGCCGGACCTGGCCGAGGATCCCCGCTACCGCGACCACGCCGCCCGCGGCGCCCACCAAGGCGAGCTCGACGCCCGCATCGCCGCCTGGACCGCCGACCACGAGATCGACGACCTGCTGCCCCGGCTGGAGGCGGCGGGCCTGGCGACGGGCCGCATCTACCGCGCGCCGGACATGATCGAGGATCCGCAGTTCGTGGCGCGGGAGTCGATCGTGACCGTGCCGCACCCGGTGTTCGGGCAGATCAAAATGCAGAACGCCTTCCCGAAGCTCAGCGCGACGCCCGGGGGGGTGCGCTGGCCGGGGCCGACGCTCGGGGAACACACGGACGCGGTGCTGACCGAGGTGGCGGGCATGAGCGCGGAGGCGGTCGAAGGGCTGCGGGCCAAGGGGGTGGTGTGACCCCCCCACCTGACCCGCTACGCGGGTCGTCCGCCCCCAAAGGCGGGCGGAAGGAAAGCGCGACCTTCTTCCCCCTCCGGGGGAGAGCGCGAAGCGCGGAGGGGGCAAGCCGCGGCTAAGCCCGCCCCGTGACCCCGGCCACCGCCCGCGCGATCTGGTGGACGTTGTAGGGCTTGCGCACGATCGGGGCGTCGAAGCCCATCGGGGCGGCCTTGTCGGCATAGCCGGTGGCGAACACGAACGGCCGGCCCATGGTGCGCAGGATCTCGGCGACGGGCGCGACGGACTGGCCGTTCAGGTCGGCGTCCAGCACGGCGACGTCGAATTCCAGCTCGACCATCGACAGGGCCTCGCTGAGTTCGGCCGCGCAGCCGACCACCTCGACGCCGGCGTCCTCGAGCCCGGCTTCCAGCTCCAGGGCCAGCAGCAGCGAGTCCTCGACGATCAGCACCTTCAAGCCGGCGATGGCGCCCGAGCGGATGGTCTCGTCGGCGGCGACGACGGTCTCGACGATGCGTTCGGGGGCGGCGCTGACCGGCTCCATGGGCGGTGCGTCGGCCAAGGCCTCGGCCGCGCCCTGGATCATGGCGGTGACGCCGCTGGGCCGGTAGTTGATCTTGGCCGAGCCGCCCAGCTCGCGGCCGGCCACATCTTCGATCAAGGTGGCGCCGAAGCCCTTGGTCTGAGGCGGATTGGCCGGCGGGCCGCCGGTCTCCAGCCATTCCAGGGCGAAGCCGCCGTCCGGCGTGCGCCGCCAGACCACCTCGACCTTGCCGTTCTCGGTGGACAGCGAGCCATAGCGCATCGCGTTGACCGCCAGCTCGTGCAGCGCCAGCGACAGGGCGGAGGCGGCGCGGGGGGTCAGGAACAGTTCCGGCCCGTCCCAGCGGGTCTGGGTCGGCGCGAGGCCGCCGAGCTCGGCGGCGGCGATCCGCGCCAGGGTCGCGCCGCGCCAGCGGGCCGCGGTCAACAGGTCGTGGGCCGAGCTCATCGACTTCAGACGGCCGGCGAAGGTTTTCAGGAACACGTCCAGCGAGGCTGATTTGCGCGCCGACTGGGCCGCCACCGACTGGACGACGGCCAGCAGGTTCTTGATGCGGTGGTCCAGCTCCAAGACCAGATTTTCGCGCTGCTCTTCCTCGGCTCGGCGTTCGGTGACGTCCTGGACGACGCCGATCAGATAGGCCGGCTCGCCGTCCTCGCCGCGCAGGATGACGCCCGAGCCGTGGTTCCAGACCTCGCGGCCGTCCGGCCCGTTGGGGCGGCGATATTCGGCGTCGTAGCGGCCGGTCTGCTGCAGCTGCTCGGTGATCGATTCGCGCACCCACGCCTGGTCGTCGGGATGCAGGAAACGGTACAGCGCCTGACCGTCCTCGCCGGGGATCTCGCCGGGCGGAATGTTGGAAATATCGGCCAGGCGCGGGCTGATCTTGAAGACGTCGCGTTTGATGTCCCACTCGAACTCGCCGAGGCTGGCGGCGGCGATGGCCAGGTTCAGGCGCTCGCTTTCCAGATTGTGAGCCGTGTAAGGCTCGGCGGCCAGGCTGGYGGCGGCGAGGTCGGCCAGATCCTCCAGCGCCTGGAGGTCGTCGTCCGAGGCGGGGCCACTGGCGCCCGGGCCCTCGACGACCAGGGCCCCCAGCACGTGCCCCTCGCCATCGCGGATCGGAACCGCTAGGCCGATGGGGCCGTTGGCGGCGACCACCTGGGCGGCCAGATCGTCCTGCCGCGGGCTCTCGGGGCCCGCATAGCCGATATAGGCCTTGCGCCAGACCCGATCGGCGTCGACCAGAGCGACTGCGGCCTTCGGGGCGTCGAACAGTTTGGCGGCGACGCGCGCGAACCTCAGGAACTGTGGTTCGTTGGTCGCGCCATCCAAGATGTCCAGGGCCTTCAAGGCCTTGAGACGGTCGGCTTCCTGGCGGTCGTCGCTGACGATGGGGGCGTCCTCCATGATTCGACCTTAGACCCGCTTCGCGTTTGGCGCGAGCGGCTTTGGATCGGCTTCCCACGCCCTTCGGGATTCGCTTGTGGTGCGGCCCGCCGACCTTGAGTATCGTGGAACCGCGGCGCTAAGCTCGGCGTTGACGGGGCGCAGCTTTCGCGCCCAGATTTTTGCTTGCCGCCGGTCGCGTCGCGAACAGGAGATGACCATGCCCGCCAATTCCCTGAATCCCGCCGCCAAGGAAGCCGACAAGGCCAAGGGCGCCACCCTGGAAGCCGTCGAGCACGCCGAGCGCAGCTTCGCTCAGGCCGCCGACATCGCTCGCGCCCAGCTGACCGAGGCCGCCAAGCGCGTCGAAAAGTCGGTCGCCGAGGGCTTCGAGACCCTGCGCGCCCAGAGCCGCACCTATACCGACACCGCCGGCCAGCAGCTGGAAGACGCCCAGCGCTATGTCTCCGAGCGCGTCCGTGAACGTCCGATCACCGCCACCATGGCCGGTCTGGGCGTGGGCGTGCTGATCGGTCTCCTGCTCGCCGGCGGCCGTAGCAACAACCGGTGATCTTCGAAAAGACCCTCATGACGCTGGCGGCGGCCGCGGCGATCGCCGCCGCCGCCGCGGTCAGCGTCGTCTCCGCCGCCTTCGCGATCTACGCCGTGCTGGTCCCGCTGGTCACGCCCGCGGGCGCGGCCGCGATCGTCGCCGCCGTCGCGGCCCTGATCGTCGCGGTCGCCGGCATGATCGCCGCGCGCAAGGTCGAGGGCCATCGTGGTCCGCAGGCCCCGCCGCAGAGCTTCGACATGACCGGTAAGATCGTGGAGATCGTCCGCGATCGCCCGATCATGTCGATCGGCATCGGCCTGGCCGCCGGGATCTTCGCCCTGAAGAACCCGACCCTGACGGCCGCCGTGGCCAAGGCCTTTTTGGATCCCAAGCCACCTCAACGCTGATCGCGCGTTATGATGTCGCCGACCGCCGCCGGGCCCTCTCGGCGGCGTTTTGCGTTCTCAGATTTCCTGGAAACCCCAAGTTTCAAAGGGAATTTCTCAACTAAAGTTGAGCGTGTCGGGCTCGCGAAACCGCTTACGCTTTCGCCTCGCGCGTTCTAGATGCCTTCCGCGCGTTCCCACTCCTCCCTCCATGGGAACGCCTTCCCATGGAGTGATCATGTACAAGCTGCCGGACCTGCCCTACGCCTACGACGCGCTGGAGCCGACGATCTCCGCCAACACCCTCCATTTCCACCATGACAAGCACCATGCGGCCTATGTCACGGCCCTGAACGGCCTGCTGAACGGCGACGACCAGGGCTCGCTGGAAAACGTCATCAAGAGCGCCGGCCCGGGCAAGGTGTTCAACAACGCCGCCCAGGCCTGGAACCACGCCTTCTTCTGGGACGGCATGAGCCCGACCAAGACCGCGCCGGGCGCCGAGCTGGCCGCCGCCATCGACGCGACGTTCGGCGGCCTCGCCGGCCTGAAGGAAAAGTTCGTCGCCGAGGGTATCGGTCACTTCGGCTCGGGCTGGGTGTGGCTGGTCTCGGACGCTTCGGGCGCCCTGAAGATCATCTCGACCCACGACGCCGAGAGCCCGGTCACCCAGAACCTGACCGCCCTGCTGGTCGCCGACGTCTGGGAGCACGCCTACTACCTGGACTACCAGAACGTCCGTAAGGCCTTCCTGGAGGCCTTCTTCGACAACGTGCCGAATTGGACCCTGGCCGACAGCCAATACGCGGCCGCTAAGGCCGGCGCTCCGGGCTGGGTCTATCCGGCTCCGGAATAGGCTTCTCCATTCTCCGGAACGCCCGGGAGTCGGGTGCGTTGTCTCGAAGCGAGGCCGTGAGGCCGCGATCGAGACAACCGCCCCGACATCTTTTGGGGGCCAATCCGGAGAGGCCAATGCTGAATTGGGCCGTGACCTTCCTGGTGATCGCCCTGATCGCCGCCCTGCTGGGCTTCACCAGCATCGCGGGGACGGCGATGGGGATCGCCAAGATCCTGTTCTACGTCTTTCTGATCCTGTTCCTGGTGTCGCTGGTCACCCACCTCTTTAGAGGTCGTGGCGGCGCACCGTAGGCGAACGGGAGATCTACAGCGCGAGCGGCGCGACCTCGGTCGCGCCGTTTTCGTTTTCCGCTTCGGTTCGCCGGTCGAAGGCCCACGTGCGCCAGACGTCGAACTTGCCGCGCTCATAGGCGATGGCGGCCACCCGCACGCAGCCGGGCTCGACCTCGATCACGTTGAACCCCGGCGCCGCGCCGCGTTCGCGCAGCGACAGGGTGCCCGAGCCGACCGCCTGGGTCTTGCCGTCGCCGAACGGGATGGCGGTGACGAACGGCAGGTGGATGTGCCCCGACAGGATGACGTCGGCCCCGGCCTGGACGAAGCGGTTGGCCGCGTCGACCCCGCCGCGGACCCTGGCGGTCATCGGCCCGCCCAGGATCTCCATCAGCGGATGGTGGCAGACCACGACCCGCAGGTCGCCGGCCGGCGCGGCGCGCAGCTCGCGGACCACGCGCTTGATCTGGTCGCGCGCCACCGCGCCCTTCGACCAGTTCCAGCGGATCTGGGCGGCGCGGGCGCTGTTCAGCGAGCAGACGGTGACGCCGTCCCCGCGCCAAGCCGCGCCGTCCTCGGTCCCGAACCGGTCGGTGAAGCGCCGCCAGGGCCGGGTGAAGCGCTCGAACAGTTCGCGGGGCCCCACGAAGGGCGTGTCGTGGTTGCCCGGAACGACGATCATCGGATCGGGCAACCGCGCCAGCCAGGCGGCGGCGGCGTCGAACTCCGCAACCTTGCCGTCCAGGGTCAGGTCGCCGGCCGCGACGACCAGATCGGGCGCGGCCGCGTTGATCCAGGCCGTGGCGGCTTCGACGGCTTCCTTGTTCTCGCCGCCGAAATGGATGTCGGAGACCTGGATCAGCTTCATCGATCACTCACCGTCGAGCGGGACCAGCGCGCGGAAGGCCTTGGGCCGGAAGCGGATCGACACCTCGGGATCCAGCCGCGCGGGCTCGCCGTCGAGGATCGCCGGGATCCGTCCCCTGGCCCAGACCTTGCCGATCCGGCAGCGACCGCCCGCCACCGACGGATCCTCGCGCCATTGGCCCCGCGCGGCGTTGAAGCCCAGGCGAAAGACGTCCAGCGCGCTGGAGGGGTCCAGGGCCGCCGCCTCCAGGGCCCGTTCCTCGGCGTCCAGGGCCGTGGAGACCAGCGGGCACATCAGGGTCAGGGCCTCGGCCTTCATCTTCGGACGGCCGTCCAGGACGAAGCGCAGGCGGCCGGAAAAGGCGGCGCGGAAAGCCCGGCGGGCGCGGGCCACGGCGATGTCCAACCGGCCGTCGCGGGCGGCCTCGCGGGCCGTGGCCCAGAGGGCGGGGCTGCCCAGGATGGCGGCGACGAAGAACAGCCGCCCGCCGACCTCGCCGCCCGAGATCATCCGGGGCTCGCCGCCCTCCAGGCACGCGGTCATCGCCGCCTGCCAGTCGCGTTCGCCATAGAGGGCGCGGGGCAGCATGTTCATGGTCCCGCCCGGCAGGGGCGCGATCAGCGGACCGTCGGGTCCGGCCATCTCGGCCGCCGCCCGGGCCGTGCCGTCGCCGGCCAGGATCAGCACTGCGTCCGGCGCGGCGTCGATCACCGACCGCAGGCAGTCCCTCAGTTCGCCGGGCTGGGGAGCGTGGACGACGCCCGACACGCCATGTTCGGCCAGCAGGCGCTCGGCGATCTCGGGCGCGGCGGGGCCGACCGAACCGGACGCGACATTGGCGACGACATCGATCCGGCGCACGCGATCCCCTCTGAAAAACTCACGGACGCAACGGCCCGAAGCGGGCCATGGTTCCGCTTGAGAACGGAACCGCGCGACCCCGCGACCGTTTGCCTCCGCAGGGGACAGCTCGGAACGGAGAGCCAAGATGAAGACGACCATGATCGCCCTGATGGGCGTGGGTGTGCTCGCCGCGGCGTGCACCTCGACCGGTAATGTGGAGCGCAACGCCGCCGGCGGCGCCGCCATCGGCGCCCTGGCTGGCGCCGTGATCGGCAACAATGTGGGCAGCGGCAGCGCCGGGACGGGCGCGGCCATCGGCGCGGCGATCGGCGGCACGGCCGGCGCGGTGAAGGGCTGCCGCGAGGACGGCGGCTGCGGCGCGACCAACGTCAATCGCCGCCAGTATTATGATGAGCGCGCGGGCCGTTACTACTATTACGATTCCCGCAGCGGCCGTTACTATTGGGAAGACGGCAGCTCGCGCTACTAAGCGGGAGAAGGCGACGACGCCCCTTGAAAGGCGATCGGCCTGGCCGATCGCCTTTTTGGTGTTCGCGGGTTGGAGGAGGGTTGGATGAAGACGACGAAGTTCGGAGTGGTCGCGATGGCGATCGGGGGCGGCGCCGTGCTGGCCCTGGCTGGTTGCGCGGAGACTCAAGGCCCCTGGCGCACCTTGCGCAAACCCGTCGCGGTCGCGCCGCCCAGCTGCGGCGATTTCCAGTCGTCGGTCTATTTCGAACAGGATTCGGCGGCCCTAATCCCCGAGGCCCGCATGGTGCTGGCCAATGCGCGCGACCAAGCCAAGGGCTGCACGGTGAAATCGGTGCGGGTGATCGGCCTGGCCGACGCGGTCGGGACGTCGGGCGCCAACCTGGCCCTGTCCGAGCGTCGGGCCGAGACGGTGTCCAACGCCCTGGCCAAGGCCGGCTTCGGCAAGGTCGAGATCGACAAGGCCGCCGTGGGCGACGCCGGGGCGGTGGCCGCCTCGGGCGCGACGGCGCCGCTGCGCCGCCGGGCCGACATCCTGTTCGATCTGGAAGTCGGCAAGTAGGCGACCAGCCCAGAAGAAAGGCGGGCCGGCTGGGCCGGTCCGCCTGAGTTCGCATCAACAAAGGGGGGTGCGAAGGCGGCAGGCTGGCTGTCGCCAGCCTCAAGTCGGGGGGGCGTCGCCGCCTTCGCAAGATGAAAACGGCAAGCCGCGCGATGGGTTCCCGCCCCGCGCGATTTTTTTTGCGCGTACTCCGCGGGTCCCGAGGCCCGGCCGCGTGGGAACGGCCAAGGCTCCGAAACGTTGAAATCCCAGGCGGACACGAGGTCCGTCGGGGCAGGGGAGAGACGTCGTGATCCGGACTTACGTGGCCGAGCATGGCGGGACTGTTTTGGTTTCGACGCCGTCGCGGCGTCAAAAAAGAATGCGCACGCGCGCCATGGCCCTGGTCGTGATCGCGGCGATCGCCGCCTCCGCCGGGATGGTGCAGGCGTTTCAGGGTCGCGAGCGGGCGCACGCCGCCGAATACTGGACTCCATAGGAGGTAGGACATCATGCCCGCCGACATCCATCATCAGGGCCAAGCCGAACCCGGCCCGCGCCTGAACGCCACCCGCGCCCGCCAGGGCCGCTGGGGCCGCCACGTCTTCTGGGTGCTGGTCGTCTCGACCGTCCTGGCGGCGCTGGCCCTGTTCGGGGCCTGGACCTTCCGCGCCAACGACCTGGCGGCCGTCGAGGTCAACAACGGCGCCAAGACGACGGCCGAGGCCCAGCGCTACGACACGCCGCAAACCCCGGCCCGCCAGGCGCCGTAGGGCTCGCGCCGGCACTAGAGATCGAGGGCGGCCTCCCGAGGAGGTCGCCTTTTTTCGTGCGCCGAGCGCCCCTCCGTCACGATGCGTATCCGCATCGCGCCACCTCCCCCGTTTCACGGGTGAGGAGGACACCCTCCTCCCCTGCGGAGCGGGGGAGGTGGCGCGCGGCGCAGCCGCGTGACGGAGGGGGCGTCGCTGTCACACTCAACGAAAAACGGCCCCCCTTTCGGAAGGCCGTTTCTTGGATATTCGGGAGACGTCTGGCTTAAGCGGCCTTCGTGCGGGTCCGCCGGGGATGGAAGAACAGCGCCTGGCCGATCGCCGCCTTCACCGTTTCCGGCTGGAAGGGCTTGGTGATCAGGAAGGTCGGCTCCGGGCGCTCGCCGGTCAGCAGGCGCTCGGGGAAGGCGGTGATGAAGATCACCGGCACGTCCAGCCGACCCAGGATGTCCTTGACCGCGTCGATGCCCGACGAGCCGTCGGCCAGCTGAATGTCGGCCAGGACCAGGCCCGGAGTGCGGCGGGCGACGGCCTCGACCGCTTCGCCGCGGGTGGCGGCGATGTCGGTGACGTCGTGGCCCAGTTCGCGAACCAGGGCCTCGATGTCGGCGGCGATCACCGGTTCGTCCTCGATGATCAGGACGTCGGTGGCCAGTTCGGCGTCGATTTCGGCCTGGGCGTCCGAGATCAGGCGTTCGACTTCACCAAAGTCGCAATCCAGGATTTGGGCGGCCTCCGAAGGGGTGAAGCCCTCGAGCGCCGTCAACAGGAAGGCTTGGCGCGAGCGCGGGGCGATCCGCATCAGGCGTTGGGCGGCGTCGTCGCCGGCCGTGCCGCCGTCCTCGCGGCGGGCTTCCAGCTGGGCGCCGGAGCTGAGCCAGATGGCGTGGAACACGCGATACAGCGCCACGCGCGGCGACAGGTCGGCGTCCAGCGCACGCTCGCCGGCCGCCAGGGCCTCCAGCGCCACGCGGACATAGTGATCGCCGGTCGTCTGGTCGCCGGTGAGGGCGCGGGCATAGCGACGGATGTAAGGCAGATGCGGCGCCAGCCGAGCAAGAAGACTCATGACCCCTCCCGATGCGGTGTCTTCGAAAATCACTAAACGAACGGCGAAGCTACGCCGTTCCGTCGAAGCTCGATAACGTCCCCTCAACTGAGCGGTTCCGCTAACCGACGAATTTTGACATCCTATGCCCAAGCTTATGGAACCCGGTACGGAAAACCACGTTGTCGTCTGGCGGAAACACATTCGGCCAAAGGGGGCGGACGCCGATGAATTTCGGTGTCGAGGACATGATCGAACACGTACCCATGGAAGATAAACGCAAAAGCGCCGCGGCGCTGGACGAAGCGCGCCTGCGGCAACAGGCGATCGGGGTGAAGCTGCGGCAGATGTTCGACGAGGTCGTCAACGAGCCGGTGCCGGACGAATTTCTCGACATTCTGCGCAAGGCCGAGCCGCCGGCGGGAGGTCGATGAGCATGAGCGAACCGCAAGTCGGCCGCTCGCCGCCCGATCCTGTCCGTGACGTCGCGTTCAAACGCGAGCTGGTCACGCTGATTCCGCATCTGCGCGCCTTCGCCCGCACCCTGACCGGCGACCCGACTGCCGCCGACGACCTGGCCCAGGACGCCATGATGAAGGCCTGGGACGCGCGCGCCAGCTTCCAGCTGGGCACCAACATGAAGGCCTGGACCTTCATGATCCTGCGCAACCAGTTCTATTCCGAGAAGCGCCGCAGCTGGCGCCAGAGCCAGCTGGACCAGGAAGCCGCCGAGCGGACCCTGGTGGCGGTCGACGATCCCGAAGCCCCCGTCGCGCTCGACGAGCTGCGCCTGGGCCTGGCCATGCTGCCGGCCGAGCAGCGCGAAGCCCTGATCCTGGTCGGGGCCGGCGGCTTCGCCTACGAGGAGGCGGCCGAGATCTGCGGCTGCGCCGTCGGCACGGTGAAGAGCCGGGTCAGCCGCGCGCGTCGGGCTCTTCAAGCCATTCTCGAAGCCGGCGCCTACGACCGCGACGGCGGTTCGGCCGGTGACGCGATGCATGCGATCCTGGCCGACGCGGAGCGACTGAGCTCCCTTCGGTGAACGCCCTGGCGGGCCGCGCCGCGCAGGCGGTGACATCGATTCGAGTCCGTCTGGCCGTCGCCCTGTTCGTGGCGCTGCTGCCCGTGTTGCTGCTCGGCGTGCTGCAGTCGATCTTCGCCTTCCGGGCGGAGGCCGACGCGCGGCGCCAGAGCCTGGAGCTGGCCGCCGGTCACAGCGCCACCATCGCCCGGGCCAGGATCGAGGCCGCCGGCGTGCTGCTCCAGACCCTGGGCCCCGGCTCGGTGGGTTTGGAGTGCGCCCAGCGACTGGCCGACGTGCGCGCCCGGCTGTCGGGCTACGCCAACCTGATCCGCTTCGATGCGCGCGGCCGCGTGGCCTGCGCCGCCGCGACCACCCCTTACGACACCCAGCGCGGCGCCCGAACGTGGTTCCAGTCGCTGCGGAATGGCGACTCGATCGTGGTGGCCAGCGTCCCGGGCGCGGCCTACGCCAACGAGCCGTCGGTGCTGGCCGCGGTGCGCGCCGGCACGCCCGAACACTTCGAAGGCGCGATGGCGGCCGTCCTGACCCTGACCGATCTCAAGCTGGAGACCGCCAACCGCTTCATGCCTGAGGGCGCCGAGGTGGCCCTGACGGACTCCCACGGCCAGGTCTTCGCGGCCACCAATCCCCGCGCCTTCGCCTCGGTGGCCAGCCGGTGGCGGGCGGAAGCGACCAAGGACGGTTCGGCCCTGTGGAACGGTCGCGACATCCAGAACCGGCCCCGCACCTATTCGGCCGCGCCCCTGGTCGACGACGACGTCTTCGTGATCCTGTCGGTCCCGGCGCCGGCCCTGCTGTCCTGGGCCTGGCTCAATCCGATCTCGCGGCTGCTCTTGCCGGTGCTGGCCTTCGTGCTGGGCCTGGCGGCGGTCTGGTACGCCGCCGAGCGCGGGGTGATCCGCTGGATCGTCTATCTGCAGCGGGTGGCGGCGATCTACGCCCGCGGCCGCTTCACCGTGCGCCCCCTGCAGGCCGAGCGCGCGCCGCCGGAAATCCGCGAACTGGCCGCCACCCTCGACGCCATGGCCGGCACCATCGTCACCCGCGACGCCTCGCTGATGGACAGCCTGGCCGAGAAGGACGCGCTGATGCGCGAGATCCACCACCGGGTGAAGAACAACCTGCAGATCATCACCTCGCTGCTGAACATGCAGCAGCGGGCCCTGGCCGACCCGGCCGCCAAGGCGGCGATGAACGACACCCGCCAGCGGATCACCGCCCTGGCCCAGATCTATCGCGCCCTCTACCAGGGGCCGGACCTCAAGCGCGTCGACCTGCGGCCGTTCCTGGAAGAGCTGACGGCTCAGCTGCTGGCCAACGACATGAGCACCTCGCCCCTGGTGCGGACCGAGGTCCATGCCGACCCGCTGGTCATCGATCCCGACCGCCTGGCCCCGATCGCCCTGTTCGCCGTCGAGGCCATCACCAACGCCCAGAAGCACGCGTTCGGCCCGAACGGCGGCATTCTGTCGGTCGGCTTCCACGTGCGTGGCGAGGAGGCCGAGCTGTCGATCAGCGACGACGGGCCCGGCGCGGCTGAAAGCCTGGGCGGCGGGGTGGGCCGCACCCTGATGACCGCCTTCGCCCGCCAGCTGCGCGGCAAGGTGTCGTTCGAAACCCAGGAACCGCGCGGCCTGACCGTGCGCCTGATCTTCCCCACGCCCCTGGCTGTCGATCCCGGAACCTAGCTTCGCCGCTCACGTTTCCTGGGGGCAGTTATTCACACGCCCCCTCCTCCCTATCCTGCGGGGCGAACAGCGGAGAAGACCATGCGCAAGTTTATGATTCTCGCGGCCCTGGCCGCCAGTCTGTCGGTCGCGGCCTGCAACACGGTCGAAGGCGCCGGCAAGGACGTCTCGTCGGCCGGCAAGGCGGTCAGCGATACGGCCAAGGACACCAAGTAAGGTCGCAAGACCCTGTTCTAGGGAAAGGCCCGCCGGTTCCGCCGGCGGGCCTTTCTCGTTGCGGCGATCGACAAACTGTTTCGCCGCTGCAACCTAAGGGCGTCCGGACGATATCGGACTGAAAAACAACCGGACCAAGCTCAAGCCTCGTGCTGGAGGGGCTCCGGGGCTTGCGGTCACCAAACACCACCGTTTTCATCCACAGCGGCTGGCGCTGTTCCAGCACCTATGTCTGGCATCGCTTTCGGGCGCTCGCCGGCGTGCGCGCCTATTACGAGCCCTGGCACGAACAGTTGGCCCGGGTGAGCGCCGAGACCATCCACGCCGAAACCCCCGACAACAGCGGCCTGCGCCACCCCGGCGGGACCGAGCCCTATCTGAAGGCGTTCGAGGTCGTCCTCGACCCGGCCGGCGGCGTGCGCAACTTCGACCCCAGCTTCGCTCTCGACCGGTTCTGGATCGAGCCCGAGACCAGCGACCTCGCCCAGCAGGCCTATCTCGAGGGACTGGTCGAGGCGGCGCGGGTCCGGGCCGAGACGCCGATCTTCGCCTGCTGCCGGACGCTGGGCCGCGCGGGTTGGCTCAAGCGCCGGTTCGGCGGCTTCCATGTCATGCTGATCCGCGACCCGGTGCAGCAGTGGCTGTCGTTCTATTCGCTGCGCCGCCGGCCTCGGCCGACCTATTTCGAGCTCTGCCACTACGTGCTGCTGTCGGAGATGGCGGGCGGGGAAGACCTGTCGCGCGCGCTGTTGGGCCACGCCTTCGACGGCGTCGGAACGCTGGACCAGCGCCTGGCGGCGGTGCGCGGCAAGCTGAAGCGGGCGCCGGCCAGCGTCTCGTTCCAGGCGTTCCTGGCCGTGTGGCTGCGCTCGTATTTGACGGCGCTGCCGGACGCCGACCTGGTGGTCGATGTCGACCGGTTGGCCCGCGATCAGGCCTATGCCGGCGAGGTCGAGGCGGCGATCGAGGCCGGCTGCGGGCTGAGACCGGACTTCTCGGACTGCCGCGCCCCGGCCCCGCACGGCATCGTCCCGCCGGTGCAGTGGCGCCAGGCCGCGCGCCAGGTGGTCGATCTGATGGATCTGCACGGGGCGATCGTCGGGCCGCAGGCGGCGCCGATCCTGTTCCGCAAGTTGGCTCCGGCCTTCGCGGCGGTGACGCCGGCGCCGGTCGGACCGATGACGAAGCTGGGAGAAGCGTTGGGCGGCCTGATGGGCGGAGCGGCGGTGGCTCGCGCGCCCGCGAAGGCCTATGCGGCGACGGCCGCCCGCACGGACGGGTCGCGCAGATAGATCCCCGTCCCGCCGGGCGCGGCGGCCAGCATGTCGTCGAACGCGGCGACATCGTCCTCGGGATCCAGCACCAGCACGCCGTCGGGGGGCAGCAGGGCGACCAGGGCCTCGATGACCTTGCCGCGCAGCGACGCGTCCATGCCGCGCAGCACATTGCGCAGCAGGATCACGTCGAAGCGGCCCATGGCCGACAGGTCGGCCAGCAGGTTGATCCGCTTCCAGCGCACCATCTGGCGGATGCGCGGCGAGATCGTCCAGGTGTCGTCCTGGTTCCCGAAATACTTGACCAGCATCCGGATCGGCAGGCCGCGCTGGACCTCGAACTGGGTGTAGAGCCCGGCCTGGGCCTTTTCCAGGCAGCGCTCGGAGAGGTCGGAGCCGAAGAATTCGAACCGAGTCCCGGTCGCCAGGTTCGGGGCCTCGGCGGCGGCGATGGCCATCGAATAGACTTCCTGGCCGGTGGCGCAGGCCGCGCTCCAGACCCGGACCGGCGCCTCGGGCCGGCGCTGCGACAGCGCCGGCAGCACCGCGTCGCGCAGGGCGGCGAAGGTCTCGCGACCCCGGAAGAAGGTGGTTTCGCAGCGGCACAGGGCCTCGACCACGGCCCAGATCAGCCGCTCCTCGCGCTGGGCGCGCAGGGCCGCGATAAGCGCTTCGATCGAGTCGAAGCCTTCGCGCCGCGCCAAGGGCGAGAGGCGGCTCTCGATCAGGTAGGGCTTTTCCGTCTCGACCCGCACGCCGGCGCGGGCCCGGCCCAGGGCCGCCAACAGATCCATGTCCTCGGGGGTCACAGCAGGCCCGCCTCGGCGAACTTCGCCTCGATGATGTCGCCGTCGAATGGCTTCATGATGTATTCGTCCGCCCCGGCGTCGAGCGCCGCGCGGATGTGGTCGACGCTGTTCTCGACCGTGCAGAAGACGACCTTGGGCGCCGCGCCGCCGGGCTCGGCCCGCAGCAGGCGCAGGAACTCGATGCCGTTCATCACCGGCATGTTCCAGTCGAGGAGCACCGCGTCGGGCATGGCCGCGCGACACCACGCCAAGGCTTCCATGCCATCGGCGGCCTCGGCGATCTCGAAACCGATGTCCTCGAGGACTCGGCGGGCGACCTTGCGGATCACCCGGCTGTCGTCGACCACCAGACAGGTCTTCACGGCACGCGCTCCACTCCAGGCGAGCACCATGGAAGCGGTCTGGTTAAGGAGCGGTTTGCCTAAACCCGGAACGGGCCGCGACAAATGTAACTTTTGCGCAAAATTCTAGGCGGGCACCCAGGCGGCGATCGAGGCGCGCTCCTCGCCGATCTCGACGGCGATCTGCCCGCCGGCCGCGCGGACCAGGGCGTGCAGATAGGCCGCCTGGACCCACGGACCGCCGAGCCCTTCGGCCAGGGGCTCGCCCTTCAGCCCGGCCAGCACTTCCGGGCGCAGGCGGGCGCGGGGTCCGGCCGAGTCGGCGATGATCGAGAACCGGCCGTCGGCGGCGACGGCCTTGAGGGTGGCCACGCCGCCGGCCGGCAAGGCGCTGGCGGCGATCTGGGCGATGTTGAGGATGGCGCGCGAGGACGGCTTGTTCATCGCCTGCGGCTCGATCTGCCAGTCCAGGGTCGGACGCACATGGGCGAAAACGCCCTGGGCCAGCTTTTCCAGCTCGCGGGAGTCGAAGTTCTCGGCCGAGGCCGAAGCGCCGAACGCCACGCGGGTGAACTGCAGCAGGTCCGCCAGCTTGCGGGCCGACGAGGCGATCAGGTTCATGGCGTCGTCGCGCATGTCCTGGGCGGCGGGATCGTCCAGCAGGTCCAGGCCCGAGACGATCGCGCTGGCCGGACTGATGAAGTCGTGACACAGGCGCGCGGCCAGCATGGCGGCGAAGTCGGGGCCTTGGACGTCCGTTTCGGGGGACGCGGCGGTCGGGGTCTCGGAAACGGTATCGGTCATGGCGGCGAACTCTGCCGTGATTTGAGATTTTGGCAAACTAGACCGTAGCGGGCGCCACCGGTCCCGACCCCGCTATGGGGTCTGGCTTGGATAACGCCTCTGAGCGAAAACCGACTCATTGAGGCGATCAGCCCCCTGGACCGCGCATTCCATTGGGGTCGCTTTCCTTGGACCCGCGCAGGCTCTACAGGGAGCGCGTCATGGATCCGTTTCTCGAACCCGGCGTGCTCGTGCGCCATCCCGACCAGCCCGACTGGGGCCTGGGCCAGGTGCAGTCGGTGATCGGCCATCGCGTGACCGTCAATTTCGAAGACGCCGGCAAGCAGACCATCGACGCCCAGCGGGTGCGCCTGGTCTTCGTCGGCGACGACCCCCGGGGACAATGAGCGACATGACCGAGAACCTGGCTGACTGGGGTCGAACCCTGGCCAAGATCACCGAGGAAGCGGCGGTGATCATCCTGCCGTTCTGGAAGACCGAGCTGGCCGTGGCCCAGAAGGCCGACGAGAGCCCGGTCACCGAGGCCGACCGCGCCGGCGAACGCCTGATCCTGCAACGCCTGGCCGAGGTCTTCCCGGGCGTCACCGCCATCTCCGAGGAGCACGCCAGCGAATTCGGCGCGCCCGAAAGCGTCGGGTCGCGCTTCTTCCTGGTCGATCCGGTCGACGGGACCAAGGCGTTCGTGCGCGGCGACCCCAACTTCACGGTCAATATCGGCCTGATCGAAGACGGCGTCCCGGTCGCCGGCGCCGTCTGCGCCCCGGCCACCGGCGAGGTGTGGTTCACGACCGCCGAGGGCGCGATGAAACGCACCTCGCCGACCAGCCTGGAGGCGCCGGCTCGGGTGCGTCCGTGGCCGACCGGCAAGGCCGTGGCCCTGGTCAGTCACACCATGAAGGAGGAGAAGGCCGCCGAGCTCGCCGCCCAGTACGGCTTCGACCTGCGCGCGCCGATGGATTCCTCGATCAAGATGTGCCGCATCGCCGAGGGCGCGGCCGACATCTATCCGCGCCACGGGCCGACCATGGAATGGGACACGGCCGCCGGCCATGCGGTGCTGGCCGCCGCCGGCGGAACCTTCCTGCAGCCGGACGGCTCGCCCTTCACCTACGGCAAGGCCGACCAGGGCTTCCGCAACGGTTGGTTCGTGGCGCGCGGCGGGTAGGGCGAGCTAGGGCGCGATCTCTTCCGCCGCCGCTTCGGCCGGCGTGGTCAAGATGGTCCCCACCGAGGCGGCGACGATCGCCGCGATGGCCAGCCACTGGGTCGCGGCCAGCCGCTCGTGCAGGATCACCAGGGCCGCCAGCGCCCCGACCGCCGGCTCGGCGCTCAGCAGGACACCGAAGCTGCGCTTGGGGATTTCCCGCAAGGCGATCATCTCCAGCGAATAGGGGATGGCGCTGGACAGCACCGCCACCACCAGGCCCAGGGCGGCGATCTTCGGGTCGAGCAGGGCCGCCCCCGCCGAGACGATTCCGACGGGCGCGACGATCAGGGCGGCTGCCGTCATGCCCAGCGCCACCGTGCGGCCGGCGTGCAGATGGCCGGTGCGCTTGCCCAGCACGATATAGAGCGCCCACATCACCGCCGCCGCGCAGGCGAAGCCGACGCCGACCGGGTCCAGTCGCGCCGCGCCCGGATTGATCGGCAGCAGCAGGCCAAGGCCCAGCACCGCCAGGCCGATCCAGACGAAGTGGATCACCTTGCGCGAACTGGCCACGGCCAGGACCAGCGGCCCCACGAACTCGATGGCGATCGCCAGGCCCAGCGGGATGGTGCGCAGGGCCATGTAGAAACAGAGGTTCAGCAGCCCCATCACCGCGCCGTAGATCGCCAGCCTGCCGAGATCGGCCCGGGTGATCGGATGGCGCCAGGGCCGCCAGACCAGCAGCAGGATCACGGCCGCGAAGCCGACCCGATAGGCGCTGACGCCTTGGGCCCCGATCAGCGGGAACAGGCTCTTGGCGAACGAGGTGCCCACGCACAGCGTGACGATGGCCCCGAACAGGGCCGCGTAGGGCAGCAGGCGTGGGCGAACGGCGGACATGGAGCCGTGTTTAGGGGGAAGGCTCGAGGCGCGCTAGCGGGCGCCCGTTGAGGTGACGGGCTCACAGCGATGAGAGCTGTCCGACCCAGTCTTCGCCGGCATGGCGCACCCGCTGAATGAAGATGTCGGAACCGTTGAGCCGATATATGACGATATGGCCTTTGTAGGCGTGAACCCGCGATGACCTTCGCAGCTCGGTTCGCTCCGGCGCTGCGAACGGGAAGTCAGAGAGAAAATTGAAGGTGCGTTCGAGACCTTCATAATAGCGCTCGGCTTGATCGATGCCAAACATGTCTACGCCTGCCACGTAGATCTGAATGATATCCTCTTCAGCCTTCCTGCTGAGCTTATACGCCACGGCTCTCGCCGACTTTGCGGCGCGCCGCAGCCAGTATCTCGCTCATGGACCGGGCGCCCGCGCCGCTATCTTCGGCATCGTCGATAAGCCGTTGCAGGGCCACAATCCTGTCCGCTCGCTCCTGATCTCGTCGGATTAGGTCGCGCACATAGTCGCTGGCGTTGCTGTAGCGTCCCGTTCCGGCCTGTTCCTCGACCCACTTCTTCATGGCGGCGGGCAGTGAAACGTTCATCGTGGTCATGGCTTGGCTCACCTCTCACCGAGAGGATGGCATACTTTGCCAAAGATTGCCATTGCGGCGCCCAGCGGCAGCGGCGACCGCGTCATGGAAGCTGATCAAGCTGGATAGATCAAACAAAAGGTTAGACGGCCGCGCCGCCTAACCCTTTGAAAGTCGACTTACTTCTTCACCCAGCCGCCATCCAGCGGCTTCCAGTACTGGCCGGGCGCCAGGCGGCTGTAGAGCTGCTTGGCGGTGGCCTGGCCGGCGGCGTCGGGGGTCACGCCGGTCTTGGCGGCGATGTCCTTGTAGGCGGCGGCGCGGCCGGTGTTGATCTCGGCCACGGCCGAGCGCAGCCCGGCGTCGCCGCCGGACACGATGCCCAGATAGCCGTCGGCCTGCTCGCCGACCGTGCCGGCCACCTTGGCGGCGTCGACCGAGGCCTTGGCGGCGGCCGACTGGGCCATGGCCAGGTTGGCGCCGGCGGCGGTCATCGCCAGGCCCAGCGCCAGAACCGTCATCGTCTTGCGGATCATGTCGGTTCCTCCTCTTAGAACAGGTTGGGGTTCTGCTGGATCAGCGACTGGACTTCCTTGTCCAGCCGCACGCGCACGTCGGCGTCCAGCTTGGCGTAGATGTTGATCGGGTCGACCTTCACGCGGACGGTGGGCGTGCAGGCGGCGGCGCCGAGCGCTCCCGTCGCGACGAGAGCCATCAAGAGGGCGCGCTTATTCATGCGTGAAGTCTCCAGTTCGAAATTCAGGATGGCCGGTCACGGTTGAACCGGACCTGAACGGGTTTTCGCCGCCGGTTGGCCCTCGAACCAGCTTCGCCAGGCGGCCAGAAGCTCGTCGAAGTTCAGCGAGGTGTCGAGGGTCAGGTCGACCGGGGTCTTGGCCGGCAGGGCGATGCGCTTGTCGAAGGCGCGGCCGCGGATCAGGTCCAGGATCCCGACCCTGGCCTTCTCGGCGACCTTGGGGTCGTGCTGGCCCTTGATGTGGAACAGGATGCCCAGCCGCCCCTTGTCGGTGCTGTTCACGCCCGCTTCCAGCTGGTCGAAGGCCAGGTTCTCCATGGCCTGATAGGCGAAGTCCTGGATGGCGTTGATCTGGGCGGGTTGAGCGGGCGGCGCGCCGGGCGCGTCGGCCGGGCTGGCGGCGACGCTGGTCAGGGCCGCGCGCGACAGCTCGACCCGACCCGGCTGGATGGCGGTGATCTTGCCCTCGTGGAAGCGCAGGCCCTCGGGCCCGAAGGTGAACGGCAGGCGACCGTCGACCACGGCCTCGACCTTGACCTTCTCGGCCAGGGACGAGGCGGCGATCACCTCGCCCAGGTCCAGGTGCTGGATGACGATGACCCCGCTCATGGTCTTGTCCAGGGCCAGGGGCACGTCGATCGGCTCGATCGAGATCCGGCCCTTGGCGGCCTCGAACGTCGCCTTGGAGACCTTCAAGGTCTCGGCGCCCAGCTGGAACACCGACTCCACCCCGGTCAGCGGCACGATCGAGTCGATCTTGACCACCTTCAGGGTCTGGCCCGGGGCGGTGGTCAGGGGCGCCAGGCTGTTGAAGTCGACGGCCCCGTCCAGGGTGGCGACGAAGCCGATCGGGCTGGTGAAGTCGACGTTGCGGGCGACCAGACGGCCCCGGCTGGTCGCGCCCTTGGCGTCCCAGGCGAACACGCCGGTGAAGCTGGCCGGACCTTGCGCGTCGGTGGCGAAGGCGGCCAGCGGCGACAGGTCGGCCGGCTGCAGCCCGCCCTTGGCGAAGGCCAGTTTCGAGGCGTCGATATCGGCCTGACCCTTGCCGGTGGCCACCACGTGGCGCAGGCGGATCTCGCCCAGCGGCGTTCCCGTCGGGGTGGTCCCCTGGAAGGTTCCGGTCCAGAGGCCGCCTGACAGCGTCAGGCTGCCCTTGGCCAAGATCGGATTGAAGCGGCGCTCGGGCGCGGCGTCGGTAGCGGCCGCGCCGTCCACCCGCACGGCAGCGCGGTCGAAGCCGCCGGCCCCGCCGAACGTCGCCTCGCCCTTGATGTTGGCCAGCCTGGTCTCGGCGACGGCCAGCGCGCCTTCGCCGTCCTCGAAGCGCAGGGCCGCGCTCCAGCCGTTGGCGCTGGCCGTGACCAGCGGCGCCTTGGCCGGGCAGAGCTTGGCCTTGATGTCGGTGACCGGGTTTTCGCCCAGGGCATAGGCTTTGGCGGTGATCGGGACGCACTGGGCGGTGGTCAGGGTGAAGCGGCCGCCGGCGATCCGGGCCTGGCCGTCGACCCGACCGCTCACGCCCTCGATCGGCGGCAGGTCGAAGCCTTCGGCGGCCAGCGAGAGGCGCGAGGTCATGACGCCGTTGCTGGCCCGCCAATCCGGCGCCGCGACCTTCACCACGGGCAGGCCGCCGCCCGACAGCGAGGCGAGCAGCGCGCCCCGCGCGGCGTTCGGCCCGGCGTCCAGCAGCAAGCCCTTGGGCGCGTCGGCGGTCAGGACGACGCCGTTGGGCGCGGCCAGCCGCACCTCACGGGCCAGGGTCACGCGGGTTCGGCCGTCCTTCAGGTCCAGGCCGACGGCGGGCAGCGAAAGCGCGAAGGTCCGCAGGGCCTGGGCCAGCGGCTTGGCGTAGGCGGGATTGGGAACCAGGGCCGCCAGCCGCTCGGCGTCGGGGCCTGAAATGCCGCTGCGGCCACCGGCCGAGCCGTCCAGGGACAGGGCCAGGCCGTCGGGGCCCTGATCGATGCGGCCGCTGGCGGTCAGGCGGGCCGAGGCCAGGGCCAGGGCGCCGCTGGCCACCCGGCCGGCGCTGGCGTCGAGGCTCAGCGGCCCGTCGATGGCCAAGCCCCGGTCGTCCAGCGTCAGGCCGAGATTGCTCGACGCGGTCCTGGCGGTCAGGTCACGCAGCGCCGTTCCGGCCGCGACGGCCTGGCTGGCGCGCAGCTCGGCGCCGACCGCACCGCGGGCGTTGACCCGGCCCTGATGGCGTCCCGCCGAGACCCGGGCGATGTCGAAGGCCAGGCTGGCGTCGCGGGCGTCCAGCGCCGGGGCCGACAGCCGTCCGCCGCGCAGGGCGCCGCGCGAGCGGCCCAGGAAGGCGAAATTGTCGAGGCCGCCGTCGATGCGTCCCGACACGATGACGTCGCCGGTGACGGTCTGCGCCTGGCTGTCGCCGATCCGGCCGCCGTCGGCGCGCAGGTCGAGCCTGGCCTCCAGCGGGCCGCTGGCCGTCAGCTTGGTCAGGTCGGGATAGGGCAGGTCGGCCGACAGCTTGGCGCGGGCGTCGGCCAGGTCGGCGGCCTCGGCTTCGAGACTGTCGATGGCCATGGTCACCTCGACCGTCAGCCGGTCGCCGCGCTTGCGGGCCGAGATCGTGGCCCCCTTGCTGTCGATGGCCAGGTTCGAGACCGCGTAGTGCAGCGGGGCGAGGCGTCCGTCGAGGCGCAGCAACTGGCCGTCGTCCAGGCTGGCGTCGCCGGTCAGGCGGGCGCGGCCGCCGGGCGTGGAGAGGTCCAGGCGCGCGTCCTCGATCAGGATGGCCGGGCCGGGGACGTTGGGCTTGCGTGGCGACTTCAGCGCCTCGTCGATCAGCGGCTGCAAGGCCCCGAAGCGCAGCTGGCCCTTTTCGTCGAGGCTGGCCGAGACGCGCGGCCGCACCAGGCGCACGGCCCGGGTCTGAATGCCGAACGTCTCCCCGTTCCACGGGACAGCCAAGTCGTAGGCGACCTCCAGCCGGTCGGCGGAGAAGGCGGGGTCGTTTTGCGGACCCAGGCGGACCTTGCCGGTGAAGCCGGTGGAATCCAGCGACTCCAGCTCGACCGCCGCCTCGATCCCATGGTCGCGCAACCAGCTCTCGGCCAGTTCGCGGCTGATCTCGCGCCGGCCCGACCAGACGACCAGGCCCGTGGCGATGAAGGCCAGCATCGACACCGACACCGCCTCCAGGCCCAGATCGACCAGGCGCGCGCGATGCCAGCCGGGCTTGGGCGGCGTCTTCGGTTCGGGAGGGGTCGCGGGGTCGGCCATCAAGTCCTGAAATCTAGATCCCTAAGAAGCCCCCCGGCTAAGCTTTAGATCCCTATTTTGAAAAGCCTAGCACGTCCTGCATGTCGTAGAGGCCCGGCGGCTTGCCCCGGACCCAGACGGCGGCGGCGATGGCCCCGCGCGCGAACAGGCCCCGGTCGATGGCCGAGTGCGACAGGGTCAGGCTTTCGGACTCGCCGGCGAAGATCACGCTGTGCTCGCCTATGATGCCGCCGCCGCGCACGACCGAGAAGCCGATCGCGCCCTCCTTGCGGGCGCCGGTGACGCCGTCGCGGCCCCGGTCGGCGACCTGGCCGAGACCGACGCCCCGCCCCTCGGCGGCGGCCTCGCCCAGCATCAGGGCCGTGCCCGACGGGGCGTCGATCTTGCGCTTGTGGTGGGCCTCGAAGACCTCGATGTCCCAATCCTCGGACGGCAGCGCCGCGGCGGCCTGGCGCACCAGGCCCATCAGCATGTTGACGCCCAGCGAATAGTTGCCCGAGCGGACGATGGCGATCTTGGTCGCCGCCGCGTCGATCCGGGCCAGCTGTTCGGGCGAGAAGCCGGTGGAGCCGATGACCAGGGCCGGCCCGCCATTCGCGGCGGCGTCCTCGGCCAGGGCCATCGAGGCCCCGGGCAGGGTGAAGTCGATCACCGCCTCGGCCTGGGCCAGGGCGTCCTCGCGAGAGACCAGCTCACCGCCCTCGGCGCCCAACTCTGATCCGGGGCGATCGAAGCGCGCGGCGACCACGGCGTCGGCGCGGCCTTCCAGCGCCTTGGCCACGGCCTGGCCCATGCGGCCGTTGGCGCCGGCGATCGCGATCTTCACGGGCTGGGACAAGGAATTCTCCGACACGAAACCTACCCTGGGGCAAATCGCCCATTCCGCCCCATGCGGTCAACCTCGCGCGGCCTTCCCATAGGTCAGCGAAGTTGACGCAAGGCCAAGTCCAACAAGCGTTTGCTGGGATTTTTCGAAACTGGCCCGGTTGTGACGCTGGGCCCCCGTCGCTACGGTGAACCCACATAAGGGCGCGTTCGCATTGATCGGCGCGCCCCCTACAAGACTCGCGCAGCAGGAATGGGAAACGCCGGATGAGCGATGCGGAACGCAAGACCTTCACGGATGCGGAGGCCTTGGCCTTCCACCGTTACCCCCAGCCGGGCAAGCTGGCGGTGACCCCGACCAAGCCGATGGCGACCCAGCGCGACCTGTCGCTGGCCTATTCGCCCGGCGTCGCGGTTCCCGTCCACGCCATCGCCGCCGACCCGGACATGGCCTACGAATACACCTCGAAGGGCAACATGGTCGCCGTGATCTCGAACGGCACCGCGATCCTGGGCCTCGGCGACCTGGGGGCCCTGGCCTCCAAGCCGGTGATGGAGGGCAAGGCCGTCCTCTTCAAACGCTTCGGCGACGTCGACTCCATCGACATCCTGGTCAATTCCAAGGATCCCGACGAGATCATCACGGTGGTCAAGAACATCGGGATCACCTTCGGCGGCATCAATCTCGAGGACATCAAGAGCCCCGAGTGCTTCCGCATCGAGACCGAGCTGCAGGACTTGCTCGACATCCCGGTGTTCCACGACGACCAGCATGGCACCGCGATCATCTGCGCCGCCGGCCTGATCAACGCCTGCCACATCACCGGCAAGAAGCTGGAAGACGTGAAGGTCGTGCTGAACGGCCCCGGCGCGGCCGGCATCGCCTCGATGGAGCTGATCAAGGCCATGGGGGTCCACCCCCAGAACGTCATCGCCGTCGATTCCAAGGGCGTGCTCTACGAGGGCCGCACCGAGGGCATGAACCAGTGGAAGAGCGCCCACGCGGTCAAGACCGACAAGCGCACCCTGGCCGAGGCGGTGGTCGGCGCCGACGTGCTGCTGGGCCTGTCGGCCAAGGGCGCCTTCACGCCGGAGATGATCGCCTCGATGGCCCCCAACCCGGTCATCTTCGCCATGGCCAATCCGGACCCGGAGATCACCCCGGAAGAGGTGCACAAGGTCCGCAAGGACGCGATCATGGGCACGGGCCGCAGCGACTATCCCAACCAGGTCAACAACGTCCTGGGCTTTCCCTACATCTTCCGCGGCGCCCTGGACGTGCGGGCCCGCCGCGTCAATCACGAGATGAAGATCGCCTGCGCCCAGGCCCTGGCCATGCTGGCCCGCGAGGACGTGCCCGACGAGGTCGCCGCCGCCTATCACGGCCGCCAGCTGAAGTTCGGCCCTAACTACATCATCCCTTCGGCCTTCGACCCGCGTCTGATCTGGTACGTGCCGCCGTTCGTCGCCCAGGCGGCCATGGACACCGGCGTCGCCCGCCGGCCGATCGCCGACATGGACGCCTATCGCGCCAGCCTGGCCCAGCGCCTGGATCCGACGGCGGGCTTCCTGCAGAAGATCTCGGGCTCGGTCCTCGCCAATCCCAAGCGCATCGTCTTCGCCGAGGGCGAGGACCCCAGCGTCATCCGCGCCGCGTACGCCTACCAGACCGGCGGGTACGGCAAGGCCATCCTGTGCGGCCGCGAGAACCTGGTGCACGAGAACATGCGCCTGGTCGGCCTCGACCCCGACGTGGCGGGGCTCGAGATCGTCAACGCCCGCCTGTCCGACCGCAATCCGGACTATGTCGACGCGCTGTACCACCGGCTTCAGCGCCAGGGTTACCTGAAGCGCGACGTCCAGCGCCTGATCAACCAGGACCGCAACAGCTTCGCCGCCTCGATGGTCACCCTGGGCGAGGCCGACGGCATGGTCACCGGCGTCACCCGCAGCTTCGACCAGGCCCTGGAAGAGGTGCTGCGCGTCGTCGATCCCGCGCCCGGCGGCCGGATCATGGGCATGTCGGTGGTGCTGGCCAAGGGCCGCACGATCTTCATCGCCGACACCAACGTCACCGAGCTGCCCGAGGCCGACGAGCTGGTCGAGATCGCCTGCGAGGCGGCCCGCGCCGTCACCCGCCTGGGCTTCAAGCCGCGCGTGGCCTTCATGAGCTATTCGACCTTCGGCAATCCGATGGGCCTGCGCTCGGAAAAGGTCCGCGAGGCGGTGGCCATGCTGGACGAGATGGACGTCGAGTTCGAGTACGAGGGCGAGATGCCGCCGGAACTGGCCCTGGATCCGGAAAAGCGCGCCAACTATCCGTTCATGCGCCTGACCGACAGCGCCAACATCCTGATCATGCCGGCCATCCACTCGGCCTCGATCGCCACCAAGCTGGTCCAGTCGCTGGGCGAGGCCATGGTGATCGGGCCGGTGCTGCTGGGCCTGAGCAAGTCGATCCAGATCGCGCCGCTGTCGGCCTCGGTGTCGAAGATCCTGAACATGGCGATGATGGCGGCCTACGACCAGCCAGTGGACGAGGCGGCGGAGTAGGCGCCGCCGCGACCTCCGCGACGGGTCGCCGCACGGCCTTTATCCGGCGGCGCGGCCTCCCATCTTTGTCCTGTCGGCGACAGTAAGCCGACGCGTAGGCCCTCCGGTCGGCGTCATCCCCTTGCGGCGCCGGCCGGCCCTTACGCCTTCTTCCCCTCTTTGGCCGGCTTGCCCTGCGGATAGATCGTCTCGCCGCGTTCGAGCATGGCGACGAAGTCGGCGATCTTCTTCTTCCGCCCCGCCTCGGTCTTCAGGTTGTGGACCCGGAAGGCCAAGGAGAAGCGGTTCTGCGCCGACAGGGTCGCCAGCATGGCCTTGGCCTTGGGGCTGGCGTCGATCGCGGCCTGGAGGTCGTCGGGGATCTTCATGTCCTGGCCGCTGCCATAGGCGCGGGCCCAGCGGCCGTCGGCCTTGGCGGCCTCGACCTCGCGCAGGCCGTGCTTGGTCATCCGGCCGTCCGCGATCAGCCGCGCGACATTATCGACATTGATCTGGCTCCAGATGCTCTTCTTGCCGCGCGGCGTGTAGCGCTGCAGGAAGCTCTTGTCGTCGAAGCCCTTGCGGACCCCGTCGATCCAGCCCCAGCACAGCACCACCTCGATCGCCTGCTTGGCGTTGATCGAGGGCAGGCCCGAGCCGACCTTGTGGATCTTGATCCACACCTCCGGCTGCTTGTCATGGTTCTGGCCCAGCCAAGCGTAGAAGGCGTCGGCGTCGACGAATTCCTGGACGTGGTCGGGATCGACCTTGATCGGGGCCATGGGAGTCCTGGGCGAGATGCTGCGTTGTTTTCCGAACAAAGGCAGGCGGGATCAATGCGCATTATCCCTCTCATCCGGAATCCCTCTCTCTCAGAGAGAGGGATTCCGGACAAAGCACGGGGATTGAGCGGGCTGTATCCCCGGCATTCGCGAAACCGAACCCAACGAAATCAACCGCTTCTCACTTTTACGCGCCCCTGAATGATCCGCGTTCAGAACCCCCGCACAATCATCGCTGTCCCTATCGCAAGGGGAGGGCGCTTGGATCCGGCCCAAAGCGGCGATGGGGATAGGTTGAGCGGGGCCGCGTGGGCGCCGCCTCGGTTCGGGTGGTGGTCTGTTCGTGGATAGATCCGGGACCACACGAAGGCCGAGGGGTTAGCCGAGCGCGGAGCGACAGGGCGGTGATCGATCCAAA
>NZ_JBFUJD010000020.1:0-62115 GCF_056401555.1 Caulobacter sp. P4_E5 | reverse complement strand
GGGGAGGTCGGGATTTAGGGAGCTTGGAGCATGAACGACTGGCTCCAAGTCACGCCCGGCGCCGCCCCACTGATCATCTCCCTCCCCCACACCGGCACGAACATCCCCGCCGACCTCGAACCTCGCCTCACCTCCCGCTGGCTCGCCCGCAAGGACGCCGACTGGTGGGTCGACCGGCTGTACGCCTTCGCCGAGGGCCTGGGCGCGACGCTGGTGCGGACGGCGGTCTCGCGCACGGTCATCGACGTCAATCGCGACCCGTCGGGCGCCTCGCTCTATCCGGGTCAGGCGACGACGGAGCTCTGCCCCACCACCACCTTCGACGGCGAGGCGCTCTATCGCGACGGCCAAGCGCCCGATGAGGCCGAGATCGCCCGCCGGCGTGAGACGTACTTCGAGCCCTACCACGCCGCCCTCCGCGCCGAGATCGAACGCCTGCGCGCCCTCCATCCGCGCGTGGTGCTGTACGAAGCCCACTCGATCCGCTCGCGCGTGCCGCGCCTGTTCGCCGGCGAGCTGCCGCAATTCAACCTCGGCACCAACAGCGGCCAGAGCTGCGACGCCGCCCTTACCGCCGCCGTCGAAGCCGCCTGCGACGCTTCGGGGCGCTCGCGCGTCACCAATGGCCGTTTCAAGGGCGGCTGGACGACGCGCCACTACGGCCGGCCTTCCGAGGGTGTTCACGCCCTCCAGATGGAGTTGGCCTGCCGGGGTTACATGGACGATCCGTCTGAGCCGCCGACACCCGACACCTGGCCCACGCCCTTCCACGCCGACCGCGCCGAACCGCTGCGCGCGGTGCTGGAAGACGTGCTTTCCGCCTGCCTCCAATTCACCCGGAGTCCCGCATGACCCGCCGCGACAACACCCGCGTCATCCGCCCCGCCACCGGGACCGAACTTTCCGCCAAGTCGTGGCTGACCGAAGCGCCGCTGCGGATGCTGATGAACAACCTGCACCCCGACGTCGCCGAGCGGCCCGAGGAGCTGGTCGTCTATGGCGGCATCGGCCGCGCGGCCCGCGACTGGGAGAGCTTCGACAAGATCGTCGAGACCCTGCGCCGGCTGGAGGACGACGAGACGCTGCTGGTCCAGTCCGGCAAGCCGGTCGGCGTGTTCCGCACCCACGCCGACGCACCGCGCGTGCTGATCGCCAACTCCAACCTGGTGCCGCGCTGGGCCACCTGGGAGCACTTCAACGAACTGGATCGCAAGGGCCTGGCCATGTACGGCCAGATGACCGCCGGCTCGTGGATCTATATCGGCGCTCAGGGCATCGTGCAGGGCACCTACGAGACCTTCGTCGAGATGGGCCGCCAGCACCACGGCGGCGATCTCTCGGGCAAGTGGCTGCTGACGGCGGGCCTGGGCGGCATGGGCGGCGCCCAGCCGCTGGCCGCGGTGATGGCCGGGGCCTCGTGCCTGGCCATCGAGTGTCAGCCCTCGCGCATCGAGATGCGGTTACGGACCGGCTATCTCGACCGGTCCACCGACAGCGTCGACGAGGCCCTGGCCTGGATCGAAGCGGCCAAGACCGACGGCAAGCCCATCTCGATCGGCGTGTTGGGCAACGCCGCGGAACTGCTGCCCCAGATGTTCGAGCGCGGCATCCGCCCCGAKCTGCTGACCGACCAGACCAGCGCCCATGACCCGATCAACGGCTACCTGCCGGCCGGTTGGAGCCTGGAACAATGGGCCACCGCCAAGGAGCGCGATCCGGAAAGCGTCAACCGCGCCGCCCGCGCGTCGATGGCCGTGCATGTGAAGGCCATGCTCGACTTCCAGGCCGCCGGCGTGCCGACCGTCGACTACGGCAACAACATCCGCCAGATGGCCCTGGAGGAAGGCGTGGCCAACGCCTTCGACTTCCCGGGCTTCGTGCCGGCCTATATCCGCCCGCTGTTCTGTCGGGGGATCGGGCCGTTCCGCTGGGCGGCGCTGTCGGGCGATCCCGAGGACATCGCCAAGACCGACGCCAAGGTCAAAGAGCTGATCCCGGACAATCCGCACCTGCACAACTGGCTCGACATGGCCGCCGAGAAGATCAAGTTCCAGGGCCTGCCCGCCCGCATCTGCTGGGTCGGCCTGGGCGACCGTCACCGCCTGGGCCTGGCCTTCAACGCCATGGTCGCCAGCGGCGAGCTGAAAGCCCCGGTGGTCATCGGCCGCGACCACCTSGACAGCGGCTCSGTCGCYTCGCCCAACCGCGAGACCGAGGCGATGAAGGACGGCTCGGACGCGGTGTCGGACTGGCCGTTGCTGAACGCCCTGCTCAACACCGCCTCGGGCGCGACCTGGGTGTCGCTGCACCACGGCGGCGGGGTCGGCATGGGCTTCTCGCAGCACGCGGGCATGGTGATCGTCTGCGACGGCACCGAGGCGGCGGCCAAGCGGATCGCGCGGGTGCTGTGGAACGATCCGGCCTCGGGCGTGATGCGGCACGCGGATGCGGGGTACGAGGACGCGGTCGCCTGTGCGCGGGAGAAGGGGCTGGATCTGCCGGGGATTCTTTAACCCGCCGGGACGCCCCCTCCGTCACGTCGCCTATCGGCGCCGCGCCACCTCCCCCGCTACGCAGGGGAGGATGACCCCCTCCTCACCCGTGGAACGGGGGAGGTGGCGCGCTGCGAATACGCAGCGTGACGGAGGGGGCGTCCGGCTCTAGCGCGTCAGCATCCCGGCCGCCTCGGCCGGGCTCTTCTTGCCCGTGTCCCGATCCACCGCGTAGTTGGCCGCCTGCATCGCTTCGACGTCGATGCTCCCGCCCAGCGGTTTCAGCGCCTCGAGCAACCGCCGATCCCCCGCCCGCTTGGGCGAGACCAGGATCACCGCGTCATAGGGCGGCAGCGCGCCCTTCGGGTCGCCCAGCAGAACCAGATTGTCGGCCGCGATCCGCCCGTCCGACGAGAAGGCCGAGATCACGTCGGCCTCGCCGCTGGCCAGCGCCCGGTACATGAAGGTCGGCTGGAACTGGCGCTTGGCCTTGAAGCGCAGGCCGTAGGCTTTCTCCACCCCCGCCCATTCCGGTCGCGAGAAGAACTCCAGGTCGCCGCCCATCACCAGGTCCGGCGCCTTGGCCGCCAGGTCGACCAGGGTCTTCACGCCCAAGGCCTGAGCGCGGTCGCGGCGCATGGCCAGTGCGTAGGCGTTTTCGAAGCCCAGCGGGGCCAGCAGTATGACGCCGTCGCGGCGCTTCAGCTCGGTCCGCAGGCCGTCCAGCACCGCTTGGCGGCCGGGGTTGTCGGTCCGGTTCAGGACGTTGGCCCACAAGGTCCCGGAATAGTCGACATAGGCGTCGATCTCGCCGGCCGCGAGGGCGCGATAGGCGACCGCCGAGCCGAGGTTGACGCGCCGCTGGACGCTGGCGCCCTCGGCCTCCAGGCGGCCGGCCATCAGCTCGGCCAGGATATATTGCTCGGAGAAGTTCTTGGCCCCGATCACATAGGCCGGCCGCCCTTGCGACAGCGCCGCGCCCGCCAGCGGCGCCACAGCCGCCAGCAGGCCCAGCGCCAGGCCCGCGCCGCCCGCCCACAGGCGTCTTGGATCGCGTCGCGCCACGCCGCCCTCGATCAGACCCAACAGCTGGTCGACGACCATCGCCAAGCCCGCCGAGGCCGCGCAGCCGACCAGCACCGCCACCCAGTCCTCGGTCTGCAGGCCGGAGAAGATGTAGTCGCCCAGCGAGGTCTGGCCGACGGGCGTGGACAGGGTCGCCGCCCCGATCGTCCAGACGGCGGCGGTGCGGACGCCGGCCATGATCACCGGCGCGGCCAGGGGCAGCTCGACGCGCCACAGCCGCTGGCGATCGGTCATGCCGACGCCGCGCGCCGCCTCGACCACGGCCGGATCGACGCCGGAAACGCCCGCCGCCGCGTTCCGCAGGATCGGCAGCATCGAATAGAGGGTCAGGGCCAGCAGCGACGGCAGGAAGCCCAGGGCCGGGAAGCCATGGCCCAGCACCTTCACCGCCAGGCCCGACAGCAGCAGCAGCAGCGGATAGAACAGGGCCAGCAGGGCCAGGCTCGGAATGGTCTGGACCAGGCCGGCGGCGGCCAGGGCGATCCACTTCAGGCGCGGGTTGCGGGCGGCGGCGATCCCCAGCGGCAGGGCTACGGCCAGGCCCAGGGCCAGGGCGGCGGCCGACAGGGTCACGTGCCAGCCCAGGCGCTCGGGCAGGACGGCGAGGGCGGCGTTCAGACGATCAGCCACGGGCCAGCTCCGCCAGGCGCTGCGCCTGCTTGCGCGGCGCGGCGATCAGGTCGGCGACGACCGGGTCGGGATGGCCCGCCAGCAGATCGCGGGGCGGCGCGTGGGCCAGCACCTGGCCGCCGGCCATCACCACCACCTCGTCGGCCAGCAGCAGAGCCTCGCCGACGTCGTGGGTGACCATCACCGTGGTCAGGCCCAGGGCTTCGTGCAGGCTCCGGACGTCGTCGGCCAGGGCGACGCGGGTCACCGGGTCCAGCGCGCCGAACGGCTCGTCCATCAGCAGGATCGAGGGCCGCGCCGCCAGGGCCCGCGCCACGCCGACCCGCTGGCGCTGACCGCCGGACAGTTCCGACGGCGCCCGGCCGGCGACCTCGCGCGGCAGGGCCACGAGGTCCAGCAGCTCATCCGCCCGCGCGGCGATCTCGCCCTCTGGCCAGCCCAGCAGGTTGGGCGTGATCCCGATGTTCTGGGCCACGGTCATGTGCGGGAACAGGCCGATCTCCTGGAAGACATAGCCGATCCCGCGCCGCAGCTCCGGGCCCGGCCGGGCCGCGACGTCGACGCCCTCGACCAGCACCCGGCCGGTGGTCGGCGTCGACAGGCCATTCATCAGCTTCAGCAGCGTGGTCTTGCCCGCCCCCGATCCGCCGACCAGGGCGACGAAGCGGCCTTTGGCGATCGACAGCGTGGTCGGCGCCAAGACGGCCTGGCCGCCATACGACTTGCCGGCCCCGTCCAGAACAATGGCTTTGGTCATGCGGGCTCCGGCGGCGGGTGAGACTCAACCTTCGCCGACCTCACACGTTGAATCAAAGCCCCAAGACGGTTCGTGCGTTCGGGGGTGCGACAAGGCGGCGCGCGACAGGTCGTCAGGTTCGCGGAGGCCGAGTCAATCTCGACCATGGGGTCATGGTTAAGGAGCTTTCCATGAACGTCGCGTCGCAAGCCCGTCCGTTCGATCCGCGCCCCCGTCGGGCGCAGAGCCGTTCGCCCCGCCAATGGCCGCTCGGCTTCGCCGTGCTGCTGGCCTCGGTGCTGAACGCGATCGTCTGGGGCGGCCTGTTGGCGGTAGCCAAGGCGTTCCTGCACCTGTGAGCCCCCTCGTTCAGTAAGCGTAGCGTTTCTATTTCTCCCCTGAAGCGAACTGGGCCGCCCCCTTCCCTCGGAGGCGGCCCTTCTTTTTGGGTGCGATCGAAGCGGATCCGCGAACGTCAGTTCAGGGTGGTTGGCGGCCATCCGGAATCCCTCTCTCTGAGAGAGAGGGAGGGGCCCGCCGCGAAGCGGTGGGAGGGTGAGAGGTTTCACCGCTGGCCGGTGAATCCTGAGCCTTCCATTGAAGTATCTCAAAAGTGAACCCGGGCTTGCACCGCCGTCGCCGCTGCCGCTTTGGCCGGAGCGTCGTTCGGAAAGGGTGTAACCACTCACCCTCCCACGCCTGCGGCGTGGGCCCCTCCCTCTCTCTCAGAGAGAGGGGTTTGGGGAACGTCCGACTTGGGTCGAAAGCGGACCTCCGTCAGCGGCGGTGCGCTTCTCGGGAGGCCGCGCCGAAGCGCCCCTAGATCGGCATCCGCATGATTTCCTGGTAGGCCGAGATCACCTGGTCGCGCACGGCCATCACCGTCTCGAGGCTGGCCTCGGCCGAGCTGATGGCGGTGACCACGTCGACCAGTTCGGCCTTGCCGGCCACCTGGTCGGCGATCTTGTGTTCGGCGACCTTCGAGGCCTTGGTCGCGCCGTCCATGGTCGACTTCAGCAGCTCGCCGAAGTCGATGCCGCCCTTCTTTTCAGAGCCGCCGATTCCACCGATGGAACCGATGCCCATGGCGCCTTGCGAGGCATAGGCCTTGGCGGCGGCGAGCGCGGTGATCATGGCCTGGCCCCTACTTCTTCAGGATGTCGAGGGTGCGAGACGCCATGGAACGCGCCGTCTCGATGACGTTGAGGTTGGCTTCGTAGGCGCGCTGCGCCTCTTTCATGTCCAGCGCCTCGACCAGCGAATTGACGTTGGGCAGCTTGACGTAGCCCTTGGCGTCGGCGGCCGGGTTGCCGGGATCGTACTCGGTCTTGAACTCGCTCTGGTCGGGATCGACGCGCAGCATCTGCACGCCCTCGCCGCCCGCTACCTTGGTCGGCTGGAACACCGGGACCTGGCGACGGTAGGGGTCGCCGCCGGCGGTGCGCGCGGTCGAATTGGCGTTGGCCAGGTTCTCGGCGATGACCCGCATGCGGCCCTGCTGGGCGCGAAGGGCCGACGAGGCCACGGCCATGGTCGCCAGCGAGTTGGATTTGATCTCGGGCATCGCCTAAATCCTCAGCCGTTCGGCTTGCGCGCGGCCATGCGCAGCATGTTCATGGACTTCTGGTAGAAGGTGATCGCCGCGTCGTAGTTCATCCGCGCGTCGGTCATCTTGAGCATCTGGTCCTCGAGCGAGACCGCGTTGCCGTCGAGGGTGGTCTCCGAATCGGCGCCCGAGGTCGCCCGCCAGGCGCTGGGAGCGTTCGAGGGGGCCATGTGCGCCGTCGAGGTCGCCATCATCTGGACGTTCGAGGTCGGCGCGCTGGGCCCGCCGCGATAGACCGCGCCGGACGCCTGGTTCATCAGCGAGGCCTGGAAGCTGTAGGGCTTCAGGTCGCTGGGACGATAACCCGGCGTGTCGGCGTTGGCGACGTTCTGGGCGACGACCTTCTGGCGCTCGGTCAGATAACCGAGGCGGCTCTTGAGCATGCCAAAGAGGGGAATGTCGTCCGGACCCATGGCGATCATGGTGAAGAAACAGGGTTAATCCGGCATTAAGAAGCGTCAGGCACACCAGGGTATGTGGGGCATTCGCCCTGCGCCATCTTGTCTCGCTTAGGCGGCCCTTTCGCCCCATGGACGTCATCGAATTCATCCGCGCCCTGGCGGCGCTGGCGGTCACCCTGGGCCTGATCGGCCTGGCCGCCTGGGCCTTGCGCAAGTTCGGCCCAGACGCCGTGGGCCGGCTGATCGCCGCGCGCCAGGACCGCCGGCTGAAGATCGTCGAGAGCCTGGCGCTCGACCCAACCCGCCGCCTCGTGGTCGTCAGCCTGGACGGCGAGGAGCGCATGGTGCTGCTGGGCGACGGCAAGCTGCTGGACTGGATTCCCCAGCCCGGGCTCGCCAAGCCCGCCCTCGCCCCCACCGTTTCCACACCGGAGCCCGTGGCCTGATGCGCGACCTGATCAAATCGGTGACCGGCGCCAAGGCCGAGGACCTGCGCCGCGCCGCGATCATCTCGGCGCTGGCGGCGATCGCCTTCGCGGTGATGCCGGCCGCGGCCATGGCCCAGTCGGCCGTGAACATCAACCTGGGCACGGGCGCAGGCCTGACCGATCGGGTGGTGCAGCTGGTCGGCCTGATGACGGTGCTGTCGCTGGCCCCGTCGATCGTGATCATGACCACCTCGTTCGTGCGGATCGTGGTGGTGCTGGGCCTGCTGCGCACCGCCATCGGCGTGCAGCAGAGCCCGCCGAACCCGGTGATCATCAGCCTGGCTCTATTCCTGACCGCCATCGTCATGGGTCCGACGTTCGAGAAGTCCTACGACGCCGGCATCAAGCCGCTGCTGGACCACCAGATGGAGCTGCCCGAGGCCTTCGAGGCCGCCGGCGGCCCGGTCAAGGGCTTCATGCTGCGCCAGGTCGACCGCGACGACCTGGCCCTGTTCGTCCGCCTGTCGAAGATCCCGCAGCCCAAGACCGCCCAGGACACCCCGCTGCAGGTCGTCACCCCGGCCTTCATGATCTCGGAACTGAAGCGCGCCTTCGAGATCGGCTTCCTGCTGTTCATCCCGTTCCTGGTCATCGACCTGGTCGTCGCCAGCGTGCTGATGAGCATGGGCATGATGATGTTGCCGCCAGCGACGATCAGTCTCCCGTTCAAGCTGATCTTCTTCGTGCTAGTGGACGGGTGGCGACTCGTGGCCGGAAGTCTCGTCGAGAGCTTCCAGCGCGGGGGCGGCGGATAGCCAACAAGAAGACCTAGAAGACCAAGACCATGACTGTTTTCGTTCTCGGCTCGATCAATCTGGACGCCGTGGCGCGGGTGGACGACCTGCCTCGCCCGGGTGAAACCGTGGCCGGCCGGTCGCTGGAGCTGTTCCTCGGCGGCAAGGGCGCCAACCAGGCGGTCGCCGCCGCGCGCATGGGCGCCCCCACCCGCCTGATGGGCGCGGTCGGCGTCGACGAAAGCGGCCGCAACCTGAAGACCAAACTGGCCGGCTACGGCGTGCAGGTGGCCGACGTCATGGAGCTGGAGGGCGTGGCCACCGGCCAGGCCCACGTCTGGGTCGCCGCCAGCGCCGAGAACATGATCGTGGTCACCGCCGGCGCCAACGCCCTGGTCACCCCGCAGCAGGTCTTGGCGACTCCCCTGGAGGGCCAACGCGTGCTGCTCTGCCAGCTGGAGACCCCGCCCACCGCCATCGAGGCCCTGTTCCGCACCGGCGCGTCCAAGGGCGCCCTGCGCGTGCTGAATGCCGCCCCCGCCCTGCCCCAGGGCGCGGCCCTGTTCCCGCTGACCGACATCCTGATCCTGAACCAGACCGAGCTGGCGACCTACGCCAAGCTGGACCGCGAGCCCGTGCGCCTGGAAGAGGTCTCGATCGCCGCCCGCAAGCTGATGAGCCGCCCGGACCAGATCATCATCGTCACCCTGGGCTCGGCCGGCGTCGCCGCCGTGCGCCGCGACGAGGCCTTCCTGATCGAAGGCAAGAAGGTCAAGGCGATCGACACCGTCGGGGCCGGCGACTGCTTCTGCGGCGCCCTGGCCGCGGCCCTGGCCAGCAACATCGACCTGCGCGAAGCCGTCGAGATGGCCAACGCCGCCGCCGCCCTCTCGGTGCAGAAGGCCGGCGCCGCGCCGTCGATGCCGTCGCGCCGCGAGGTCGAGGTGTTTCTGGAGAGCTAGCCTTCCGGATCCCGCTTCAGGTTCTTGCCGACCACCGCCACGATGATCAGCAGGAAGGCGACCAGCCGGATCAGGTAGATGCCGCCGCGCTCCTCCTGGGGGATGCCCAGGATCACCGGCAGCGCCTGGTTCAGCGCCATCAGGGCGAAGGCCGCCGAGAAGACCAGGAACAGTCCCTCGCGCGTTCGCCCCCAGAAGCGCAGGAAGAACGCCGCCAGCACCAGGAAGCCCGCGGCCAGGCCGCCGGCGACCAGTCCCTCCAAGGGGCTCATTGGTCCACCTCCCAGATGAAGGCGTAGATCAGCACGCCGATCGCCGCGGCCAGGGCGGCCTGGCGCGGCCACCACAGCGCCTGATGGGGCAACAGGACGAGATCGACGACCAGCAGCAGATTGTTCAGCGCCAGGAAGCCGAACGAGACGGCGGTCCAGAGCAGCAGACGGGTGCGGGCCTTGGCCCAGGCGCGGGCTAGCAAGCCGGCGCACAGCAGGCTGGCCAGCAGGCAGAGGCCGTAGACGACAGCGGGCGTCACTTGTCCCCTCCCTTGGGCTTGCCTGAGAACTTGAACGCGTCGGCCAGCGACTTCAGGCGCGCCACCGGGGCCGAGATCCAGCGGATCACCGTGACCGGGCGCACGCGATAGGTCTCTTCCAGCTCGTCGCACAGCGTCGCCAAGGCCGGGGCGGCGGGACGGTAGCGGAAGCAGCCGAGATCGTCGGGGACGACCAGGCCGGCGCTCATCAGGGCCGCCAGATTGTCGTCCACCAGGGCGTGACTGGCGCGCATGGCCTCGACCAGTTCGTCGGCCGTCCAGCAGCGCTCGGGATCGGCCTTCAGCTTCAACAGCAGTTCGAGCGCCCACACCGAACGGATGTGTTCGCGGATGAAGCTCAGGACGTCTGGATCCCCGGTCACACGATCTCGAAAGCAGCCCCTCGGAAGGCGGCGACTTTAAGGGGCGAGCCCGGGCGAGCAAGCTGAGCTGTAGCGTTTTCTCGGTCGGGACGGGCTTCGCCCGGATCAGGCCGCGCGGATGCCCGAGAAGCCCTCGGCTTGCGAGCCGACCACGGCGTCGTAGCCGAGGATCATGTCGACGTCCTTGCCGTTGCTGGCCAGCGGCAGGCGCAGCCACAGGATCGAGGTGTGCGGGGCGCCGCGCCAGGCCAGGCTGTGGACGCCGACGCCGGGACGGCGCTCGTCGACCACCTTGTCCAGCTCCTTGCGCCAATAGTCGAAGGCGGCGGTGTTGTAGACGTCGCCGATCATGCGGCCGGTGATCTCGCGACCGTAGACGCCGTAGAGACCGGTGCCGGCCAGGCGCAGGCGGTAGTCGCGCGGCGCGTTGACGACGTCGATCAACGACACCGTCGGCAGTAGCCGTTTCATGCTCGAGGGATGCAGGTCGACGCGCGCGGGAAGGCTAGCCCCCCGACGGAGGGACGCCCAGTAGGCGAACATCTCCTGATGAGCGCGGGCCGCCGAGGCCGATGCGCTCAATTGCGCGGACATCTTCAGAGTCCTTAACAAGCTATTGGAATCACTTCGATTCACTATCGCTTAAGGAACGAATCGGCGGCAAGTGAAAAACATGTCGCGCGACAAGATTCCCGAGATGAGTCAACCACCAAGAGAAACGCCCGCCGTCCAAAACTGGACGACGGGCGCTGCGTTATTTTCGGCCGGTTACGGCCAAGCTTTTGTTCCGACTCGGCTATTTCGCCTTGCGGGCCGGTTTGCGGCCGCCTTGGCCGAGGCCCATCTGCTTGGCGAGGTTCGAACGCGCCTCGGCGTAGTTCGGCGCCACCATCGGGTAATCCTTGGGCAGACCCCACTTCGAACGGTAGTCCTCGGGGGTCAGATCGTACTTGGTGCGCAGGTGACGCTTCAGCGATTTGAACTTCCGACCGTCCTCGAGGCAGATCAGATAGTCCGGCGTGATCGAGCGCTTGACCGGCACGGCCGGCTCCTTCGGCGCCGGCGCCGGCTCGGCGGCCGGAGACCCGACGGTGGCCAAGGCGGCGTGGACTTGCTTGATCAAGGCCGGCAGGTCCGCGGTCGAGACCACGTTGTTGCCGACATAGGCGGAGACGATGCCCGCCGTCATCTCGATCAGGTCGGATTGATCTTCCATAAGGCCTCGCTCGACGCCAACTTTTTGTTGATCCGGCTGATTCCCGAACCAGTCGAGGGCTGCATACAAAGATTGCCGACGGCCGGCAATACGATCTCGCCAAGAGATTATCCGTAATAGACCAGTGTTCAGGCCTTTGGCTCAACCGGTCACAAAATGAGTAAGTCCGGTTGAGTTCCTGAACCACACAAGCAGCCGGAGTGGCAGACCAACGATATTCGGGCGTTAGCGCCCGAAATCGCGGGACAGCGCCAACATCGCCGCGCGCTGCGGCGCCGAGTATTCGTCGACGGCGGCCTCGTCGCCCTCACGGATGGCCTTCAGCAGGGCCGGGGTCAGGGCCGAGGTCAGCGACCAGTTCCAGTAGCGCAGCACCGTCTGGGCCCGATCGACGGCGATGGCGTCATAGACGCGCAGCACCCGTTCCAGCGCGTGGTCAACGGCCCCGCTGCGGTCGACCTCCTGCCGGCGCAGGCCGCGCCACAACGAGCGGAGCGCCGCGCGCGGCAGGCCGGTGGCCTTGCAGAGGATGGCCAGGGGCTCGCCGCCGGGATCGGTGAAGATCTTGGCGCCGGTCATCGGCTTCAGTCCCGAGAGATAGGATATCTCCTCGCAGATCTCGCGCGTGAGGCCGGCCTCGCCGGCGGCGACCGCCGCGTCCAGGCTGTCGTACGGGCTCTTGGCGATGGCGGCGCGGTTGCGCTGGCGGCGCTCGATGAACTGCAGGGCCTTGCGTGACAGCGGGTCCTGCCAGCCCTCGGCCGAGGCCAGGGCGAAGACGTCGGCGACCGCGTCCTGCAGGATCTCGCGCGACACCGCGAAGCGCTGGAGGATGGTCCGCCGCGCCTCGGCGTCGGCCCACCAGAACATCACATAGGCGTGGCTGGGCCGCAGCTCGGCGCGGCGCAGCAGCATCGGGATCAGGTATTGGGCGTCGCGCGTCGCGGCGACGATGTTCTCGACGCCCTGGTGGCTGATCTTGACCAGTTCGTTGCGCAGCAGGGCCTCGATCACCGGCGACTCGCCCATGTCGATCAGGGCGTCGGCCACCACCTCGCTGACGCCGCGCCTTTGGGCGATCAGGCGGCGGTGCTCCATCGTGGCGTGGTAGAGGCAGCTGATCAGGTCGGCGTCCGACAGTTTCTCGGCGTCGACCAGCAAGGCGCGCGCCACCGGCAGTTCGTCGCGCAGCAACAGGCGGACCAGCACGCCGGGCATCTCGTTGAGCATGGCCAGGCGCCGGGCGACCTTCTCGCGCTCGATGACATTGGCGTCGCGCAGCATCTCGACCAGCAGGTCGGCGGTCATCGACCGCTCGAACGCGTTGATCCGGCTGGTTGGCAGGCAGACCACGTCGGCCAGGCGCTTGAGCAGGGTCGTGCGCGAGCGCGGCGCGGGCCTGGGGGCCTCGGGCTCTCCGAACGACGATGTCAGCGCGGCTTCGCTCATCGGATCGACAAGAGCATGACGTGCTTAACGGGTGATGAGCGGTTGGCGCGGCAAAGCGCCCGAGAGGGGGCGCTAAGCCGTCCTCACCGAAACGCCGGCTCTTCCCACTCCGGCCAGATGTCCGGCAAGTCGGTCGAGACCTTGTTCGGATAGACCGGCGCGCGCTTCTCCAGGAACGAGGTCACGCCCTCCTTGGCGTCACCGGACGAACCGCGCGACTGGATGGCGCGGCTGTCGGCCTTATGCGCCTCCATCGGGTGGGCCGCGCCGGCCATGCGCCACAGCAGCTGGCGGGTCAGGGCGACCGAGACCGGGGCGGTGTTGTCGGCGATCTCACGCGCCAGGGCGCGGGCGGCGGGCAGCAGGTCCTCGGGGGCGTGCAGCGAGCGGACGAGGCCCTTGTCCAGCGCTTCCTGGGCCGGGAACACGCGGCCGGTGTAGCACCACTCCAGCGCCGTCTGCAGACCGACCAGCCGCGACAGGAACCAGGACGAGGCCGCCTCGGGATTGATGCCGCGGCGGGCGAAGACGAAGCCGAACTTGGCCTCGGTCGAGGCCATGCGGATGTCCATCGGCAGCTGCATGGTGACGCCAACCCCGACGGCCGCGCCGTTGATCGCGCCGATGATCGGTTTCAGGCTGTCGAACATCCGCAGGACCACGCGGCCGCCGCCGTCGCGATAGACGTCGCCGACCTTGCCCTCCTCGCGCTCCAGAGCCTGGGGCGAGGTGCGGTCGAAGGTTGCCCCGCCGGCGCCCAGGTCGGCCCCCGCGCAGAACGCCCGTCCCGCGCCGGTGATGATCACCACCTTCACCGCGTCGTCGGCGTCGGTGAGGTCGAACACCTCGATCAGGTCCTTCATCATCCGGGCGGTGAAGGCGTTCATCCGCTCCGGCCGGTTCAGGGTGACCGTCGCGACCCCGTCCTCGACGGTGTACAGCAGGGTCTCGAAGGTGGGTTGCGACATGGGTTGGGATTCTCCTCACGAGCAATCAAACATGCGTATGAATCAGGCGCAACATCCCTTCTCCCCTTGCGGGAGAAGGTGTCGCCGTCAGGCGACGGATGAAGGGTCGCACAGGCCGCTCCGGACAGGACTTTCAACCCCTCATCCGTCCGCTTCGCGGCCACCTTCTCCCGCAAGGGGAGAAGGAAGTTCACCTCTCCGCAACGGCGCCTTGCGCGATCTGGAAACCTGGGCGCATCCTCTCAACTGAACGCCGATAACGCGGGGCACACGCGGACGGCAAAAGGGAGAGAGCGATGACCGGGACCCTCGAGGCCGACTATGTGATCGTCGGCGCCGGTTCGGCCGGCTGCGTGCTGGCCGCGCGGCTGTCGGAAGGCGGACGCTTCAAGGTCCTGCTGCTGGAGGCCGGCGGCGACGACCGCCCGTCCAAGAACCTCGGACAGTTCGCCTCGAACCTGATGATCCACATCCCGGTCGGCTATTCGTCGACCTTGAAGGATCCCAAGGTCAACTGGCTCTACACCACCGAGCCGGACCCCGGCACCGGCGGCCGCACCCACGTCTGGCCGCGCGGCAAGGTGCTGGGCGGTTCGTCCTCGATCAACGGCCTGCTCTACATCCGCGGCCAGCACGCCGACTATGACGGCTGGCGGCAGCTGGGTTGCGAGGGCTGGGGCTGGGACGACGTCGCTCCCTACTTCCGCCGCGCCGAGCACCAGGAGCGCGGCGATTGCGACTGGCACGCCACGGGCGGTCCGCTAAACGTCTCGGACGTCACCACCAAGCACCCCGTGTCGGACGCGGTGATCGAGGCCTGCGAGCAGGCCGGCATCCCGCGCAACGACGACGTCAACGGCTCGGCCCAGGAGGGCGCGACCTACTACCAGCTGACCGTCAAGAACGGCCAGCGCTGCTCGGCGGCGGTGGCCTATCTGCACCCGGCCATGACCCGGCCGAACCTCCAGGTCGAGACCAACGCCCTGGCCGGCAAGATCCTGTTCGAGGGCAAGCGCGCGGTCGGCGTCGAATTCACCCAGAACGGCGCCAAGCGCGTCGCCAAGGCGCGGGGCGAGGTGATCCTGGCCGGCGGGGCGATCAACTCGCCGCAGCTGCTGCAACTGTCGGGCGTCGGCGACGGGGACCTTCTGCGCCGCTATGGGGTCGACGTCGTGGCCGACCTGCCGGGTGTCGGCGAGAACCTGCAGGACCACTATGTGATGAGCGTGCGCTATCGGCTGAAGCCCGGCGTCGTCTCGGTCAACGAGCAGTCTAAGGGCGGGCGCCTGGCCAGCGAGGCGCTGCGCTACCTGTTCCAGCGCAAGGGCTTGCTGACCCTGTCGGCCGCCCACATCGCCGCCTTCTGTAAATCTCGTCCGGATTTGGCGGGGCCGGACATCCAGTTCCACATCCTGCCCGCGACCATGGACCTGGCCAAGCTGAACAACGAGCAGAAGATGGTGCTGGAGGACGCCCCCGGCCTGACTATCGCCCCCTGCCAGCTGCGCCCCGAAAGCCGGGGCCATGTGCGGATCAAGTCGGCCGATCCGTCGACCTATCCGACCATCTTCGCCAACTATCTGGCCGACCCGCTAGACCAGGAGGTGGCGGTGGCCGGCCTCAAGTGGGCCCGCAAGATCGGCGCGGCGCCTGCACTGTCGCCCTATGTCGAGAGCGAGCTCAATCCCGGCGGCGCGTTCGCCACCGACGAACAGCTGCTGGCCTATGCCCGCCTCAGCGGTTCGACCATCTATCACCCCGTCGGCACCTGCCAGATGGGCCAGGGTCCGATGGCCGTGGTCGACGCCCAGCTGCGGGTGCGCGGGATCGACGGCCTGCGGGTGGTCGACGCCTCGGTCATGCCACGCCTGGTCTCAGGCAACACCAACGCCCCCACGATCATGATCGCCGAGAAGGCCAGCGACATGATCCGCGCGGCGGCGCGGGAAATGGCCGCCGCCTAGCACCCTTTCCTGTCATCCCGGCCGTAGCGCAGCGGAGAGCCGGGACCGCGGCAAGCTCCGCGCTTCCGGCGGTCCCGGATCGGCCTTCGGCCGTCCGGGATGACAAATGAGAAGAAGAGGCCCCATCATGCACCCCTACCGCCACGCCCAGACCCAACCGGACAAGCCCGCCTATGTGATGGCCGGCTCGGGCGAGGTGGTCACCTACGCCCAGCTGGACGCGCGATCGAACCAGGGGGCGCATCTGTTCCGGTCGCTGGGTCTGTTCGCCGGCGAGGTCATCGCCATGCTGATGGAGAACAACGCCCGCCTGTTCGAGGTCGCCTGGGCGGCGCAGCGGGCGGGCCTCTACTTCGTCTGCATCTCGACCAAGCTGACGGCCGGCGAGGTCGAGTACATCCTGAAGGACTGCGGGGCCAAGGTGTTCGTCACCTCGACGGCCATGGGCCCGCTGATCGACGAGGTCGCCCGGCTGGTCCCGGATCTCACCCTATTCGCCGTCGGCGGGCCGCACGGCGCCTACAAAAGCTACGAGGACGCCCGCGCCCGCGAGCCGACCACGCCGATCGCCGACGAGACCGCCGGCTCGGACATGCTCTATTCGTCCGGCACCACCGGTCGGCCCAAGGGCGTCAAGCCGGTTCTGGGCGGCGGGCCGATCGACGCGCCCAACGCCTTGCAGGCGATCGCCCAGGGCCTGTTCGGCTTCTCGGGCGACAGCATCTATCTCTCGCCGGCGCCGCTGTACCACGCCGCCCCGCTGCGCTGGTGCATGACCGTCCACAAGCTGGGCGGCACGGTGGTGGTGATGGAGAAGTTCGAGCCCGAGGCGGCGCTGGCCCTGATCCAGGAGCGCCAGATCAACTGCGGCCAGTTCGTCCCGACCCATTTCGTGCGGATGCTGAAACTGCCTGAGGCGGTGCGCGCCCGGTATGACGTCTCGTCGATGCGGTCGGCCGTCCACGCCGCCGCCCCCTGCCCCGTCCCGGTCAAGGAGCAGATGATCGCCTGGTGGGGGCCGGTGATCTACGAGTACTACGCCGGCACCGAGGGCAACGGCTTCTGCTGGATCAATTCCGACAACTGGCTCGCGCGCAAGGGCAGCGTCGGCCAGGCCGTGCTGGGCGAGCTGCGGATCTGCGACGAGGCCGGCGACCCGCTGCCCCCACGTAGCGAGGGCGCGGTCTATTTCGCCAATGGCCCGGCCGTGAACTACCACAACGCCCCTGAGAAGACCGCCGAGAGCTACAACAAGCACGGCTGGACGACCTTGGGCGATGTCGGCTGGGCCGACGAGGACGGCTATCTCTACCTGACCGACCGCAAGAGCTTCATGATCATCTCGGGCGGGGTGAACATCTATCCGCAGGAGATCGAGAACCTGCTGATCACCCACCCCAAGGTCGCCGACGCCGCCGTGGTCGGCGCGCCGTGCGACGAGATGGGCGAACAGGTGGTGGCGGTGATCCAGCCGATGGACCACACCGACGACCAGACCGCCCTGGCCGCCGAACTGATGGCCTTCGCCCGCGCCAATCTCAGCCATGTGAAGGCGCCGCGGCGGATCGACTTCATGGTCGAGCTGCCGAGGCATCCGACCGGCAAGCTCTACAAGCGGCTGATCCGCGACGCCTATTGGGGCAAGCGCGAGAGCCGCATCGTCTAACCGCGATTGCGGGATTCAGGGGCGCGCCCTATCTGGCCGCCATGACCGAGATCGCCACCATCGCCGGAATCAAGGTCCTGTTCGTCGCCGCCGACGGCGCGCCTCTGGACGCGACCACCGTAGGCGACCTGCTGGGCGAGGCCTGGGGCGTCGAGGCCGACCTGGTGGCGGCGCCGGTCACGCGCCTCGCCGAAGGCTTCCTGGACCTTTCCACCCGCATCGCCGGCGAGGTGGTCCAGAAGTTCACCAACTATCGCATCCGCCTGGCCTTCGTCGGCGACATCTCGGCCCGAACCGAAGCCAGCCGCAGCCTGCGCGACTTCGTCCACGAGTCGAACCAAGGCCGGCAGGTCTGGTTCGTGAAGGATCGGACCGAGTTGGAAGCGCGGCTGTCCGGAGCGTCCCGCTAGCCCCGGCGCCGCTGTCGCCGGGGCCGCCGCTGGGATTTGCGGGCTCGCCTGGGATCGGGGAGACGCGGGGCGAGCTTCCCGGGAAAGGCTGGACGACGCGAACGTTCCGGAACCAGGACGCGGCAGCGCGAAATCATCGTGCTTCGCCTACGGGTTGATCAACGGCGCTCAACTTCGCGGCGCCGGGGCTGACAACGGGGCCGACACTCGCCACCTTGGCCGTATGCTCGCCGCCCTGCTCGACCGTCTGCCCAAAACCGCCACCGCGCCGTTCTGCCCGGCCGAGGTGCGCGGCGCCGTCACCGTTCCGGACGGCATGCCGACCTGGAAGCGGATGCTGCGGGTGGCGGGCCCCGGCCTGCTGGTCAGCGTCGGCTACATGGATCCCGGCAACTGGGCGACCGACATCGAGGCGGGGTCGCGCTACGGAACCAGCCTGCTGTTCGTCGTCGTGCTGTCCAGCCTGGCCGCCATCGTGCTGCAGACCCTGGCCATGCGGCTGGGCCTGGTCACCGGCAAGGACCTGGCCCGGATGTCGCGCGAGCGGTTCGGGCCGCGCGCGGTCCGAATACAATGGCTGCTGGCCGAGCTGGCCATCATCGCCTGCGACATCGCCGAGGTGCTGGGCAGCGCCCTGGCCTTCAAGCTGCTGCTGGGCATACCGCTCTGGGTCGGCGTGCTGCTGACCGCCCTGGACACGGTCATCGTGCTGGGCCTGAAGGGCAAGGGCTTCCGGCAGCTGGAGGCGATCATCCTGGGCCTGATCCTGACGGTCGGGGCCTGTTTCCTGGTCCAGCTGATTCTGGCCCCGCCGAACGCCGCGGACGTGGCGCGCGGGCTCGTGCCGTCGTTGAGCGCCCTGCAGCAGGGCAACGCCCTCTATCTGGCGATCGGCATCCTGGGCGCGACGATCATGCCGCATAACCTCTATCTGCACTCGTCGATCGTGCAGACGCGGGTGACCCCGGCCGACGAGCCCGGCAAGCGGGCCGCCATCCGCCTCTCGACCATCGACACCGTCGTGTCGCTGTTCCTGGCCCTGTTCATCAACGCCGCCATCCTGATCCTGGCCGCCTCGGCCTTCCACCGCTCCGGCCTGACAGAAGTGGCGGGCATCGAGGAGGCGCACCAGCTGCTGGCGCCCGTCACCGGCGGGGTGCTGGCCGGCGCGCTGTTCGCCATCGCCCTGTTCGCCTCAGGCCAGAGCTCGACCTTCACCGGCACCATCGCCGGCCAGGTGATCCTGGAGGGCTTTCTCGACCTGAAGATCCCCTGCTGGCAGCGGCGGCTGATCACCCGGGGCCTGGCCATCGTCCCGGCCCTGATCGGGGTGTTGACGATGGGCGAGCATTCGGTCGGCAAGCTGCTGGTCCTGACCCAGGTGGTGCTGAGCGCCCAGCTGCCGTTCGCCATCTGGCCGCTGCTGCGCTTCACCGACGACAAGGGCCTGATGGGACCGTTCGCCAACGGCTGGGTCACGAAGGTCGTGGCCTGGTTCCTGTTCGTGGTGATTTCGGCGGCGAACGTCTGGCTGGTGGTTTCGACCTTTTCCTAGAATTTCCGACCTCCCCGGCGAAAGCCGGGGCCCAGATCGAACCCACGAAGCAGAGAGCGTAACTCTCGGCGCTGGGCGCGAACACCCCAAAGGCTCAGGCTGAATCTGGATCCCGGCCTTCGCCGGGAAGGTCGGGCGAAGAGGGTATGCGACCTTGCCCTCGCCCGCCCCCCATGCCACCAATCCAAACAACTGTTTGCCAAGAGTGAGTGGGGAGAGAAACGCCATGAAGGAAGTCGCCTATGCCGACATCGCCGGCCTGGTCGGCCAGGAGATCGGGGTCTCCGACTGGGTCGAGGTCACCCAGGAGCGCGTCAACCTGTTCGCCGAAGCCACCGGCGACCACCAGTGGATCCATGTCGACGTCGAGCGCGCCACCCGCGAGATCGGCGGCCCGATCGCGCACGGCTTCCTCACCCTGTCGCTGATCCCGATGCTGGGCGCGGGCATCCTGCGCGTCACCGGCGTCACGCGCGGCATCAACTACGGCTGCGACAAGGTCCGCTTCACCGGCATGGTCCGGGTCGGCAAGCGCGTGCGCATGCGCCAGAAGCTGGTCTCGGTGGAGCCAAAGGCCGGCGGCCTGCAGATGAAGAACGAGTGCACCATCGAGATCGAGGGCGAGGAACGCCCCGCGTGCGTGGCCGAGACCATCTCGGTGATCTACGGGGCTTGAGCGCACCGCCTCCTTTCACGTGTCATCCCGGGCGGCCGTAGGCCGACCCGGGACCCAGGGGCCAAGCGCAGTGCGGTTGCCCCTGGGTCCCGGCTCTCCGCTTCGCCGCGGCCGGGATGACACGGAGGGGTTGGCAGTAAACGAGGACTTCCCGTCATTTTCGCCGAGCACCGGACGCGCTACGCGAACCCCATGCTCCAGCTCCGCCCCAACTGCGAACTCTGCGACGTCGACCTGGCCCCGCACGCGCCGAACGCCCGGATCTGCAGCTACGAGTGCACCTACTGCGCCGACTGCGCCGAGACCGTGCTGCAAAACGTCTGCCCGACCTGCGGCGGCGGCTTCGCGCCTCGCCCGATCCGACCGCGGCAAGCCTACCACCATCCGCATATTTCACTCGGCCTGGGCTTCCATCCGGCCAGCGACGTCCGCAAGTACACGCGCTGGAGTCGAGACCAGATCGCCGCCATGACCGCGCGACTGAAGGATGTCCCGCCCCAGGACCGGTGAAGCGAGGAGCGATAGATGGCCAAGCAGCACGACTACACCTGCCTGATCGAGTGGACCGGCGACCGGGGCGAAGGCACGCGCACCTATCGCGGCTATGACCGCACCTGGAACATCGCCACCCCGGGAAAATCGATCTTAAGATGCTCCAACGACCCGCTGCTGGGCGGCGACCCGACCCTGCACAATCCCGAGGACCTGCTGCTGTCGTCGCTGAGCGCCTGCCACATGCTGTGGTACCTGCACCTGGCCTCGAACGCCGGGATCGTCGTACGCGGCTATCAGGACCAGCCGATCGGCGTGGGCGAAAGCACGCCCGACGGCGCCGGCCGCTTCCTGAGCGCGACCTTGAAGCCGCACATCCGGGTCCAGCGCGGCGCGGACCTGGCCAAGGCCGACGCCATCCACCACGAGATCCACAAGGTCTGCTTCATCGCCCGCTCGGTGAACTTCCCGGTCGACTACGCGGCGACCTACGAAGAGGTCGACTGAGCAAGCGTGGCAGCCGAAAGTGGACGCCGGTTTCGGCGCCTGTCACGCGCCAGCAAAAGCGTGTAGGGCCGCCGCCGTCGCCGCGTCCGCCGGCAGGAAGGTCTCGATCGCCAGCTCCGAGACCATGACGTCCAGGGGCGAGCCGAAGGTCATGGTGGCGGACAGGAACGACAGCTCCCCGCCCGGCGTCTTCAGCCGCAGCGGCGCGGCGATCAGGCCTTCGCCGGCCCGGGGATGAGCCTCGCCGCCGGGATAGGCCGACAGCTCCTTGATCAGGTCGGCCAGCTCGGCGTCGCCGCTGTCGGCCAGCTGTCGGCGCAGGCGCGAGAGGATGTGGCCGCGCCATTCGGCCAGGTTGGCGATGCGCGGGGCGACGCCGTCGGGATGCAGGCTGATCCGCAACACGTTGACCGGCCCCTCCAGCAGCTTCGGCGACACGCCCTCCAGCAGCGGCGCAAGGGCGGCGTTGCTGGCCAGCATGATCCAGCGGCGGTCGATGGCCAGGGCCGGGAACGGCATGTGGGCGTGCAGCACCGCCTCGACCGCGGCGCGGACGGCAGCCAGGCCCGGGTCCTCGAACGACCGGTCGGGAAAGACCGGCGCGTAGCCGGCGGCCAGCATCAGGGCGTTGCGTTCGCGCAAGGGAACCTCCAGGCACTCGGCCAGGCGCAGGACCATGTCGCGGCTGGGCGCGGCGCGGCCGGTCTCCAGGAACGACAGGTGACGGGTCGAGATCTCGGCGTCGAGCGCCAGGTCCAGCTGGCTCAGTCGGCGCTTCTGGCGCCAGTCGCGCAGGCGCTCGCCAATCGTGGGGACCTTGGTCGGGGCGGGGGTGGTCACGGTGTTCATGATCCGGAAGCTAGGGCCAGCCGCGCGGCTCCGCCATTACCTGCCGCGTAATCGACGGCCGGCGTGACCGGCCAGATCCTGGCGAGGCTCGAACGACGAGCGACACCTCGCCGGAGACCGCCATGACCGCCGCCCTCGCTCCCCTGCCCCGCCGCCGCGCGATCACCGTGATGACCGGCATCGGGGCCATCGTCGCCAGCCTGCCGGCGACCGCCGCGCCCAAGCTCGCTCAGGCTCCGAAACGCCTAGCCTCGATCGTCGCCCGTGACGGGACCCGCCTCTACCACCGCGACTGGGGCGAGGGCCGGCCGGTGGTGTTTCTGGCCGGCTGGGGACTGCCGTCGGAGTGCTGGGCCTATCAGGCCGCCGCCCTGTCCGAGGAGGGCCTGCGCTGCGTCGCGTACGACCGGCGCGGCCACGGCCGCTCGGACGCGCCGTGGAGGGGCTATGACTACGACACCCTGGCCGACGACCTGGCCGCGGTGCTGGAGCAGCTGGATCTGCGCGACGTGGTGCTGGTCGGCCATTCGATGGCCGGCGGCGAGATCGTCCGCTACTTAAGCCGCCATGGCGGCGCGCGGATCGGSAAGGTGCTGTTCCTGGCCCCGCTGGACCCCTGCCCCGCCCGCAAGGCCGACAACCCGACCGGCCTGCCGCCCGAGATGTTCGAGCAGTTCCGCACGCACGTACTGATGCGCGACTATCCGCGCTGGCTGGAGGAGAACGCCCGCCCGTTCGTGACGCCGGACACCTCGGCCGAGATGGTCGACTGGGTGCGCGGCCTGATGCTGGGGACCACGACCAAGGCCCTGGTCGAGTGCAACCGCGCCGCCACCACCGCCGACCTTCGCCCCGAGATCCCGAACGTGCCGGTCCCGGTGCTGGTGATCCAGGGCGACAAGGACGCCTCGACCCCGCTGGAGACCAGCGGCCGGCGCTATGCGGCCCTGGCCCCGAACGCCGAGCTGATCGTCTATGAAGGCGGGCCCCACGGGCTGATGTTCACCCATATCGAGCGGCTGAACGGGGATATCTTGGCCTTTGCCAAGAGCTGATCCCTCAAAATGCGTGTCATCCCGGCCGCAGCGAAGCGGAGAGCCGGGACCGCCACAAACTCAGCGCTTGCGGCGGTCCCGGCTCGGCGCGCTACGCGCTTGGCCGGGATGACAGTTTTAACGGCAAAACGGCCGCCGGATCGCTCCGGCGGCCGCTTCGTCAGTCTTGGGCCGGCGGTCAGTGCTTGATCGCGTCGCCGATCTTGTCCTGGACCTTGCCGACCTTGTTCTGCACGTCGCCCTTGGCCTTCTGGGCCGCGCCCTCGGCTTCGAGGCGTTCGTTGTCGGTGGCCTTGCCGACGGCTTCCTTGACGGCGCCGGCGCCCTTGTCGATAGCGCCTTCGACACGATTGGTGCTCATAACTCGCTCCTGTTGGTGTTGAAGTCCCAACAAGAACGGGCGCGGCGGACCTCTCGTTCCGAAAAACCCCTAGTGGGAGGCGCCCATCGCCATGGCTGAAACCGCCGCCGCCGGCGTCGCGCCCGGCATGGTCGGTTCAGGCTTGGAGACCTTGGCCTGGGTCACGGTCGCGCCGGGGACCTTGTCCAGAATGGCCAGGGTCTCGCGGATGAACTTGGCGTGGGTGACGATGCCGATCTCGAGGCGCTCGCCCGACAGCTCGACCTGCTGGGTCAGCAGGCCGGCCACGAACTGGACCTCCTGGCTTTCGCTGGCGCCCGGCCGGCGACGCGCGCCCTCGGCCATGAACACCGGTCCGCCCGAGTTGCCGGGGAACACCGAGAAATCCATCAGGAAGGTCGGGAAGTTGGTCGCCGGGGCCAGCGGGTACGAGGCCACGCGGCCCGAGCGCAGGATCGGGAAGCCGGCCGGATTGGCGGCCAGACCGCGCGGGAAACCCAGCGCCATCATCTCGTCGCCGGGGCCGAGGTTGAACTTGTTGAAGGTGTCGTCCTGGGCCAGGTAGTTGATCGGGATGGCCGCCTTGACGAACTCCTCGGGCGCCTCGACCACCATGGCCGCGACGTCGCGGGTCGGGTGCTTGACCCACAGCGGATGGTCGCCGTCGCGGATCTTCAAGGTCTCGGGATCGTAGCGCCAGACGCCTTCGGCGCCCTGGATGCGATAGCCGATCTTGGCCGACATCGAGGGCATCTTCTCGAACACGTGGGCGGCGGTGATCAGGATGGTCCGCGGCTTGCCGTCCGGGGTCGGATCGGAAATGAGAAAGCCGGTGCCGACGGTCCGAGACCCGTCACCCAACGGCTGCTCAAGCTGGACCGTCGCCTTGATCAGGTCGACGGACAGATCCAACGGCATTGACGCCCCCTTGTTACGCTTAGCTACTGCTAGTCGCCCGACTATTGAGAGAGTTTGACCACAGGAATCTCGCACCGCAAGTTGTCGTTCTGCCGCAGTCGCGCGTTAGAGCTTGTTGGGGAAAATTCTGGCCATGAACCGGCGACAGATGATGACGCGCGCCGCCGCGACGCTTACGTCATCCCCCGCAGTCCTCCCTGGAATAGCTTTCGGAACCGCCATGTCCCCAGACGCCGCTCGCCCTGCTCCCCCGGTCGCGCGAAAGGTCCCCAAGACCATCGAACAGCTGGGTCGCACCCGGACCGACGACTATGCCTGGATGAAGGACGACAATTGGCAAAAGGTCCTGCGCGACCCCAGCCTGATCAAGGCCGACGTCAAGGAGCACCTGACCGCCGAGAACGCCTATACCAAGGCGATGCTGGCCCCGACCGAAGCGCTGCAGGCGCGGATGTTCGAAGAGATGAAAGGTCGCATCAAGGAGGATGACGCCTCGGTGCCCGCCAAGGACGGCCCGTTCGAGTACTACACCCGCTTCGAGAAGGGCGCGCAGCACCCGATCCATGCTCGGAAAGCCGCCCCCAAAGCGGGAATGGGCGGCGGGCCCGAGGAGATTCTGCTGAACGAGGAAGCCGAGTCGAAAGGCAAGGCTTTTTACCAGGTCGGGGCGGCCAGCCACTCGCCGGACCACAAGCTTTACGCCTGGGCCGTCGACGAGCAGGGCTCGGAGGTCTACCGCGTCCAGGTGAAGGACCTCGCCTCTGGCAAGGTGCTGGAAAGCCCGGTCGAGAGCACCACCGGCGACTTCTGCTTCTCACCCGACAGCCAGTGGCTGTACTGGACCTTCCGCGACGACAACGGCCGCCCGGCCAAGATCTATCGCCGCCCGGCGCGCGGAACGGCCCAGGACGACGCGCTGATCTATGACGAGCCCGACGAGGGCTTCTTCATCGGCGTCGGCGTCACGTCGTCGGAAAAGTTCGTCGTCATCTCGTGCGGCAACCAGGAGACCAGCGAGGCCCTGCTGATCCCGGCCGCGACCCCGACCGCCGCGCCGGTCGTCTTCCATCCCCGCGAGGTCGGGCTGCGCTACGAGGTCGAGCACTGGAACGACCACTTCGTGGTCCGCACCAACGCCGACGGCGCGGTCGACTGGAAGCTGGCTGCCTGCCCCGAGACCGCCACCGGCAAGGCTCACTGGAAGGACTGGATCGCCCACCAGCCCGGCCGCCTGATCTCCGGGAGCATGGCCTTCAAGCGCTGGTTCGTGCGGCTGGAGAAGGTCGACGCCCTGAACCAGGCGGTCGTCACGGCTGTAAACGGCGAGGAGCACACGATCGGCTTCGACGAGGCCGCCTACGCGCTGAGCCTTGAAGGCGGCTACGAGTACGACACCGACACCCTGCGCTTCGTCTACAACTCGATGACCACGCCCCGGCAGTGGTTCGACTACGACATGGGCTCGCGCCAGCGGACGTTGCGCAAGACGCAGGAGATCCCCTCGGGCCACGACCCGGCCCGGTACGAGACCCGCCGCCTGAACGCCAAGGCCTCGGACGGGACCGACGTGCCGATCTTCATCCTGATGAAGAAGGGGACCAAGCTGGACGGCTCGGCCCCGCTGCTGCTGTACGGCTATGGCAGCTACGGCATCGCCATGGAGCCCAGCTTCTCGATCCGGAACCTATCCCTGGTCGACCGCGGCTGGATCTGGGCCACGGCCTGCCCGCGCGGCGGCTCGGAAAAGGGCTGGGGCTGGTTCCTGGACGGCAAGAAGTTCAAGAAGAAGAACACCTTCACCGACTTCATCGCCTGCGCCGAGCACCTGCACGCGGCCGGCTACGGCAAGCCGGCCAACACCGTGGCCTATGGCGGCTCGGCCGGCGGCCTCTTGATGGGCGCCATCTCCAACATGCGGCCGGACCTGTTCGCCGGGATCATCGCCGCCGTGCCGTTCGTCGACGTGGTCAACACCATGAGCGACACCACCCTGCCCCTGACCCCGCCCGAATGGCCCGAATGGGGCAATCCGCTGGAGGACAAGGAGGCCTACGACTACATCGCCAGCTACTCGCCGTACGACAACGTGGCGGCCAAGCCCTATCCGGCGGTGCTGGCCACCGGCGGCCTGTCGGACCCGCGCGTCACCTATTGGGAGCCCGAGAAATGGGCGGCCAAGCTGCGCGACCACACCACCAGCGGCAAACCTGTGCTGTTGAAGATCAACATGGACGCCGGCCACGGCGGCGCGTCGGGACGCTTTGACTTCCTCAAGGAGATCGCCTTGGACTACGCCTTCGCGGTGTGGGCGGTGGAACAGGGCTGGACCAAGGCGTGAGTCTGTTGATCAGGGCGTCCACCGACGCCGACGTGCCGGCGATCGCCGGCATCTACGCCTGGAACGTGCTGAACGGCCTGGGCACCTTCGAGGAAATCCCGCCGGACGAGGCCGAGATGGGCCGTCGCCGGGCGGCCTTCCTGGATCGCGGCCTGCCCTATCTGGTGGCCGAGCTGGACGGCGAGGTGGTCGGCTATTGCTATGCCGGCCCGTTCCGCCTGCGGGCGGCCTATCGCTACACGGTCGAGGACAGCGTCTATGTCTCGCCCAAGGCGGTCGGGGCCGGCGTCGGCAAGGCCCTGCTGGCGGCGCTGATCCGGGCCTGCGAGGACCTGGGTCTGCGCCAGATATGCGCGGTGATCGGCGACAGCGGCAACACCGCCTCGATCGGCCTGCACGCGTCGCTGGGCTTTGAAAAGAAAGGCGTCTTCCCAGCCATGGGCCACAAGTTCGGCCGCTGGGTCGATCTGGTCTGGATGCAGCGCTCGCTGAACGGCGGCGGCGACACCCCTCCCGACGCGCCCGGGATGAGTCTCAGCGGCGTTTGAATTGTAAAATTTTGTCCCTCCGAAACAAGGCTTAACCAACCCACCCCTAGACTACTCAGCTGAGGAAAGTCGGGGACAGGTCTTGGCGGTTTCGAAGACTGATGAGCGCCAGCGGACGAGGGTCGCGCTGATGCAGGCCTACGTGCCGATCGCCCGCGGCTACCTGATCGCCGCGGCGATTTACTATGTTCTGATCAGTCTATCCCACCCGTTCTACGAGCAGCGCCTGGCGCTGGTGGTGCTGGAAGGCCTGGCGGCGGCTTCGGCGCTCTACGCGTTCTGGAGCTGGATCGCCGTACGACGCGGCCACATCATGGGTCGGCCGCTCGAGGCGGTGGTCCTGGGCATGAACGCCCTGTTCCTGAGCAATGTCCTGGCCTACCAGACCCTGCATTTCGAACCGCAGAAGCTGGTCTATTTCGTGCTGATGGCCCTGGTCTTCGCGACCTCGGCTCCCAGCCGGCGAGTGTCGCTGGTCAGTGTGGCCGCCGCCATCGCCAGCCTGGCCTGGGTCGCTCGCCACGCCTCGCGGGAGACCATCGACCAGTTCATGTTCGTGGGCTTCGCCGCCACCTTCTCGGCGGTCGGCATGTCGGCCCTGATGCGCGGCGTGGTCGGTCGCGAGGTCCGCGCGCGCCTGGCCAGTGAGGCCTTGAACGCCGAGCTGGCGCATGAGCTGGCCGAGAACCGCCGCCTCAAGACCGCCGCCCAGGACCTGGCCCTGGCCGCCGAGACCGCCAATCGAGCCAAGACCGAGTTCCTGGCCACCATGAGCCACGAGATCCGCACCCCGCTGAACGGTGTGCTCGGCATGGCCCAGATCATGGGTACGGGCGCGCTGGACGCCGATCAGCGCCGGCGGCTCGACACGATCAGCGCCTCGGGCCAGTCGCTGCTCAGCGTCATCAACGCCATCCTCGACATCTCCAAGATCGAGGCGGGCAAGATGGAGATCGTCGCCGCGCCGTTCGACCTGAACGCTCAGCTCGACGCCCTGCGCCAGCTCTATGGCGGTCTGGCCCGCGACAAGGACCTGGAGTTCAGCCTGGAGATCGCCCCCGAGGCGGCCGGCTGGCGCCTCGGCGACGCCGAGCGCCTGCGCCAGGTGCTGTCGAACCTGATCTCCAACGCCGTGAAGTTCACCGAGGCCGGCTCAGTCCGGATCATCATCGAGGGCGACGACCGAACGCTGTCGGCGCGGGTCGTCGACACCGGCGTCGGCATCCCGGAAGACCAGCGCGACCGCCTCTTCACCAAGTTCGCCCAGCTGGACAGCTCCAGCACCCGCCGGGCCGGCGGTTCGGGCCTGGGCCTGGCCATCTGCAAGACGCTGGTCGAGCTGATGGAAGGAACCATCGGCTTCTCGGCCCCCGACCAAGGCGGCGCCTGCTTCTCGATCACCATTCCCATGCCCCAGGTCGCCGCCGCGCCGGCCGCCCCCGTCCTGGACATCGCGCCGGCCGAGATCGACGACATGGCCGCGCCGAAGGTCCTGGTGGTCGACGACAACCAGACCAACCGCGCAGTGCTGCTGACCCTGCTGAGCCATCTGGGCGTCGACGGCCATTTCGCGGTCGACGGACGCGACGCCGTGGCCATGTGGGAGAAGGACCGCTGGGACGCCATCCTGATGGACGTGCATATGCCGGTCATGGACGGCGTTCAGGCCAGCCAGGCGATCCGCGAAGGCGAGCGCCGCACGGGCCGCCCCCGCACCCCGATCATCGCCGTCACCGCCAGCGTCCTGACCCACGAGCGGACGCTCTATGCCGAGGCCGGCATGGACGCCCTCGTGGCCAAACCGGTCGAGATTCCGCGCCTGGTCGAGGCCCTGGCCAAGGTGCTGTCGCTGGACGGCGAAGGCGAGGCGGAAGCGCGCGGCGCGGCTTAGCTTCAGGCAATAAAAAAGGGGACGCCCGCCGCGTCCCCTTTTCCGTGTCTGGAAGGCTTTGGAAGCCGATCAGCCCTTGCGGCCGCGCGGCGCCGCCTTGCCCTTGCGACCACCCTGGCCCAGGCCCAGGGCCTTGGCCATCTTCGAGCGCGCTTCGCTATAGGCGGGCGCGGTCGTGGGATAGTCGTTCGGCAGGCCCCACTTGGCCTTGTACTCGGCCACGGTCATGCCGTGGGTGGTCAGGTGGCGCTTCAGCGTCTTGTACGGCTTGCCGTCCTCGAAGCTGATCAGGGCCTCTGGTGTGATGCTCTTGCGGATTTGAGCCGGCGTCGCCTTGCTTACGGCTTCGACGGTCGGCGCGGGCGGCGCGCCAATACCAGCCAGAGCGTCATGCGTAGCGCGGATCAACGCCGGAAGTTCCGAAACTGGCGTGACGTTATTGGCCACATAGTTGGCCACGATTTCAGCCGTAAGCTCGATCAGGGTAGCTTTGTCTTCCACGATTATAACTCCATTCCCCTTTTATCCGCAAATACACCCTAGCATCAGAAACACAAGTAGTTCGAGGCCAGATTCTCATCTGACTTCGTGAATTCTCGTAACAATCGACTATCGACCAGCGGGTTCAACGAGGCGAATTTTCGTCAACTATACGGATGACAACGTCGTTCTTGAACGCGAAACCGGAAGCTAAACCCTTGCGTGCGCTGCTCTATCTCGCAACTGCGAACTCGACTTGAGACCATCGGAGGCTTTACCGGACAAATACCGGCGCGCGACCAGCTGGCGGCGGCACGAAAGACCACGGACACGCCTGTCGTCTTCACCCGTCGCCTTGGCGACTCGACAATTGCGCATCTGCACCTATCAGCCGGAATGTTCGATCGTCACCAGGCCGGGATCGGGGGCGGTTCGTGACCATATGACTGGTCATCCGATCAAGCTTGACCGACCAGACCGCGGTATCGAGAAAGCGCGACGGATCCCGCGCGGGGCGATCATGCTCGTCGAGCTCCCCGGATATCCTGGCGGCGGCAAGAAGAGCGGACTATTGGCGGGGAGAAGTGGCTGGGGAACTAGGACTCGAACCTAGAATGACGGTACCAAAAACCGCAGTGTTACCATTACACCATTCCCCAGCAGGAACGGCGAGACCCGTCAGGGCCCGGCGAGGCGGTGGAGATAGCGCACGAGTCGGACGGATGCAACGGGACTTTTCAGAAGTTTTTTCCAGCCGTCACACGAACCGCGAAAAAGGCGCTTGCGCCCTCCGGAACGCCCTCCTATAAGGCCGGCCTCCAAGTCGGAGTGTGGCTCAGTCTGGTAGAGCACTGCGTTCGGGACGCAGGGGTCGCAGGTTCGAATCCTGCCACTCCGACCATTTCTCCCCCGCTAGCCAGAAGCGGGAAACCTGCCAAGAAACAGAAGCTTAAACGCCGCGAAAGCGGCGTTTGGCCTGTGCGCCGGCCAAGACCCGTTTCGTTGCGCGCTCTTCATTTGGTCGCAACCAGAACAGCGGTTAGCTTGTCGGCGTTTTCGCAAGCAGGACCTCCGATGAAGCAGTTCTTCCTGACCGTCGCCGGCGTCTTCGTCGGCCTTTTGTTGTTCGTGGTCGGAGTGCCTTTCCTGCTGATCGTGATGGCCGCCGGCGCCGCGCGGCCCGCGCCCGTTCCCACCCACACCGTGCTGCAGCTGGACCTGCGCGGCGGCCTGTCGGACCAGGCGCCCAAGAGCCCGTTCGCGGCCCTCAGCGGCGGCGGCGGCGACTCGGTGATGTCGATCATCGAGACGCTGCGTCGCGCCGAGAAGGACGACAAGGTCGAGGCGATCCTGGTGCGCCTGCCCGAGGGCGGCGTCGCCCCGGCCGCCGCCGACGAGCTGCGCCTGGCCTTCAAGCACTTCCGCGAAGTCGGCAAAAAGCCAATCTACGCCCACAGTCAGGGGCTCTATCCCTCGGGCATGATCACCTCGACCTACATGCTGGGCGCGGCGACCAGCGAGTTCTGGATGCAGCCCGATTCGAGCTTCCAGGCCGTCGGCGTCTCGTCGGAGTCGATGTTCTTCAAGCGCTTCTTCGACAAGTACGGCGTCAAGGCCGAGTACGAGCAGCGCTACGAGTACAAGAACGCGGTGAACCCGTACCTCTATAGCGACTACACTCCGGCCCACCGGGAATCGACGCTGTCGTGGATGGGCTCGGTCTATCGCACGGCCCTGACCAGCGCCGCCGTCGACCGCCACAAGGACCCGGCCCTGCTGACCAAGACCATGGAAGACGGCCCCTACAGCGCCCAGGAGGCGCAGGCCAAGGGCCTGATCGACAAGGTCGGCCAGGTCAGCGACATCCAGGCCTTCGCCCTCGACAAGGCGGGCAAGGGCGCCAAGCTGGTCGACTTCGACGACTATGCCAGCCGCTCCAAGCCGCCGACGGTGAAGACCGGCCCGGCCATCGCCGTGATCGGGGCCGAGGGCGCGATCGTCACCGGCGCGGGCGGCGGCGGCGGCCCGTTCGGCGGCGACAGCAACGTCTATTCCGACGACGTGGCCAAGGCCTTCCGCGACGCGACCGAGGACAAGGACGTCAAGGCGATCGTCTTCCGGGTCTCCTCGCCTGGCGGCTCGGACACGGCCTCCGAACAGATCCTGGCGGCCATGAAGAACGCCAAGGCGGCCGGCAAGCCCGTCGTGGTCAGCATGGGCACCTACGCGGCCTCGGGCGGCTACTGGATCTCCAGCCAGGCCAATGCGATCGTCGCCCAGCCCTCGACCCTGACCGGGTCGATCGGCGTCTATGGCGGCAAGTTCGCCCTGGGCGGCGCCCTGTCGCGCTTCGGCGTCGACACCAAGGACCTGCACGTCGGCGGCGCCTATTCCGAGGCCTTCGGCTCGGCCGAGGGCTTCACGCCGGACCAGCGCGCCAAGTTCGCCGGCTGGATGGACCGCATCTATGCCGGCTTCATCAGCCGCGTGGCCGAGGGGCGCAAGCTGCCGCCCGAGCGGGTGCGCGAGATCGCCAAGGGCCGCGTCTGGACCGGCGAGCAGGCCAAGCAGCTGGGCCTGGTCGACGAGCTGGGCGGCTTCTACCAGGCCGTCGACAAGGCCAAGGCCCTGGCCAAGCTGGACGGCGACGTCCGCCTGAAGCGGATGGACGGCGGCAAGTCGCCGTTCGAAGCGTTCGAGCGCTTCCTGGGCGTCAGCGAGACCTCGGCCAAGACCCTGGCGGCCGCCGCCTGGGTGCTGGGCGATCCGCGCTCGCAGGCGATCCTGGACGAGATGGCGCATGCCCGCCTGCGCGCGGCCCCGGGCGGCGCTTCGGTGCTGGCGGATACGCCGCTGCGCTAGACCCGTAGCGGTCTCGAAACGACGAAGGCCGCCCGGTTCGCCGGGCGGCCTTTTTCGCGTCTGGTTCTGGGGTGGAGAGCGTACGCAAAACCCCTCTCTCATAGAGAGAGGGAGGGGCCCGCCGCCGCAGGCGGTGGGAGGGTGAGAGGTTTCACCCTCACCGGAAAGAACCCAGCGCCTTCAGCAGGCATGCAGACGGGCGAATTTAAGCCTTCGCTGTGGCGACAAGACCGAACGCAGACTTGGTCGGAGCTTCATTCGGCAAGATTATAACCTCTCACCCCCCCTCTCTCTCAGAGAGAGGGGTTTCGAATGTCCGCCCAAAAGAAAACGGCGGGCCCCTTTCGGAGCCCGCCGCCATCTTCAGGTCTAGTCCGTCGCTTCTTAGAAGGTCAGGTCGAAGCCGACGCGAACATAACGCGGCGTCTGGAAGGTGATCGGCTGGCCGAACACCGGGGTGCGGCTCGCCGAGAGGGGGCTGCCGGAGGCGGGCGCCGTGTAGAGCACGGTGCCGTTCTCGGCGACGTTCTGGACGTTCACCGCCTTGCGCGAGTTGAAGACGTTGAAGACGTCTACGCGCAGGACAAGGTCGCCCTGGTAGGGGACGAACTTCGGCACTGTGTAGCGCAGCGAGGCGTCGATCGAGCTCGTCCAAGGCGTGCTGACGCCCTTGCCTTGCGGCACCAGTTTCCCACCGCAGTAGTGGGCGAACGACGGACCGTAGTTGTTTTCCAGGATCGGGTCGTTCGGGTCGTAGCCGATGCAGCCCACCCGGCGGGGCGAGATGATCGTGCCGCTGGCGCCGAGCAGCAGGCCCTCGAACAGCTGGTACGAACCATAGCCCTTGAAGACGTGGGCGTGGTGGTTCGGCAGCAGGCCGTAGGCGCCTTCGACCAGGGTGGGCGTGTCGAATTGCAGGGTGATGCCCGAGTCCGCCTGGCCGCTGGCGTAGTCGCTGTACGACGAGCCTTCGTAGTTCCCCTTCAGCTCCGACAGGGTGTAGGTGCCGTGGAAGCCCCACTTCCCGTCGAAGGCGCGATCGAAGGTGAAGTCGAGCGCGGTGTATTCACGCTTGGCCTTCGGGTAGCCGAGCTGATCGGCCGTGAAGGTGATCGTCGGCAGATCGGTGCCCGTCGAGGACAGCGGGTTCTGCAGGCGAACGGTCGCGGCCGAGCCCGGGTTGATGATCGCGTAGTCGTTCAGCGTACCGTCGTAGTTGTCGCAGCCGCCGCCCGGCGCCAGGGAAAGACCCTTTTGCTTGCAGTAGGCGCGCACGGCGTAGTCGATGGCCACGTCGTCGGCGCCCTCGAGCAGGTTCCGATAGGTCAAGCTCACGCCGACGGTCCACAGGTTATCGAACTTGTGGCTGTAGCCGATGATGTACTCGTCTTCTTCCGTCGCCTTCAGCTCTTTGCTGTGCTGCTGGTCGGCGGCGTAGAACGAACCATCGTTCTGGTAGGTACAGCCGATCACGCCCGCGGCCGAGGCGCCGCCGGCGATACAGGCGCGAGCGCCCGTGTAGCCGACGAGTTGGGTTCCGAGCCCGCCGGTCGGCAGACCGGTCGTCGGGTTCGGCGTATAACCCGCGGTATTGTAGTAGCGCGAGGTGAAGTCGTAGGTGCCCGCCGCCTGGCGGTAGGCCGTGTTGCCGGCGATCGGCAGGAAGTACTTGCCGTAGTTCACGAACAGCTTGTCGCGACCTTCGCCGGTGGGATCCCAGGTGACGCCGATGCGCGGGGCGATGTTGTTCTTCAGGTTGGCGAAGATGACGCCGTTCGAACCCGCCTGCTTGAAGCTGTCGCTGCGAACCCCGAGGTTGAACGTCAGGCCACGAACGGGCGTCCAGGAATCCTGGACGTACCAAGCCTTGTTCTCGCCGTCGAAGTTGCCGCCCGAGATGAAGGTACGGGCTTCGATGAACTGCGTCCCTGCGGCGAGGCCGAGGGCGTTACCCGCGACCGCGGTCTTGTAGAGGTACGATGCGTTGCCGGTGTATTTCGAGAAGTGGGTCAGATAGTCGTCTTCGTGGTCGTAGCCGCCCCGGATGTGGTGCGTGCCCACGAGATCGAAATAGAGGTCGGCGTCGACGCGATAGAAGTTGCGCTTGGTCTTGTAGGGCTGCTGGATGGCCGAGACCGACTGTTGGCTGATCGTCGACGCGGTGCCGCTGCGTTGGTCTTGCACGAGCGGGTCGGTGGTGTTCAGCGGCAGGACCGCAAGGTTGTCCTGGTTGCGGCCGTAGGCGGCCGACAGGGTGAACCAGTCGGTGAACGAGCCCGTGTACTTGAACACGAAGTTCTCGCCGCCCGTCGGGAAGTTCGAGCCCGACTTCAGGGTGCCGACCTTATCGGTGAACTGGTTGTAGCCGTAGACGCGRCGCTTGGTGACGTCGTTGGTGCGGAAGTAGGTGGCTTCCAGGTGCTGACGCGACGTGAGATAGGCGTCGAGCTTGGCCCCGTAGAAAGCCTGGCCCGAATTGTCGACGGTGAGGTTCTCGGCGCCGTTCGGGTTCGCCGTCTCTCTAGCCGTGGTGGCGGCGGTCGAGCGGGTGGCCGCGGTCGGGTTGGTTTCCAGGCTGCGCAGTTGCGTCATCGCATAGAGGAACAGGTGGTCCTTGATGATCGGGCCGCCGGCTTCGAAGATCAGGTCCTTGGAGCTGCGCTTCAGGTGGTTGCCCGCGTTCAGGTAGCTGTCCTTCTGGTCGGACCGCCACTTGTTCGGCTCATAGTTGCCGTGAACGGCGAACATGAAATCGTTGGTGCCCGACTTGGTCGTGGCCGTGATGACACCGCCGGTCGCGCGGCCGAACTCGGCGGGATAGCCGCCGGTCTTCACTTCAAACGTCTTGTAGAAGTCGAACGGCACGTTCGCGCCGCCGAGGTAGGTGTTGAAGTTGGTGATGTTCAGGCCGTTGATGAAGAAGGCATTCTCCGACACCGAGGCGCCGCCGACGGCGACTTGGCCCGCATAGTTGCCAGCCGCGCCTTGGATCGCGCCGGGCGCGAGCAGGGCCAGACCCTGGGCGCTGCGAACCACCGGGACCGACTTCACGAGTTGTTCGACGTCCACGGCCAGGCCGGTCGTGGTTTGCGAGAAGTCCAGCTCCGGCCGAGCCGTGGCCGTGATCACCACCTCGGACACCTCGCCGGTCGCGGCCATGGTGAAGGTGTAGTTCGACTCACCGCCAGCGCGGACCGCGAGGCCGGCGTTGTTGCTGGGCTGGAAGCCGTCCTTCGAGACCGTCACCGTATAGGCGCCGGTCGGGATCAGCGGCGCGCGGAAGGCGCCGTTGCCGTCGGTCGTCGAGTTCTGCGTAACGCCCGTCTGCTGCGACTTGACGGTCACCGCCGCGCCGGCGACGGGAGCGCCGGCCGAGTCCAGGACGCGGCCGTTCAGCGTGCCGCTCGTATAGTCCTGCGCCAAAGCCATGGTCGGGATCGTGGTCGCGATCGTCGTGACCGCGATCGGCGCCGCGATCGCGAGACCCGCGAGCAGCGTCGATGTTAGCAGACGCGCGCGCGCGCTACCCTTGGTGGAATGGTTGCTCATAAAAATCCCCTCTGAGCGTGGCGCTGGGCGGCAGACCGGACAAAAACCCCTCTAGAAACTTTGTCCGACCTGGAGCGGAAATCCGCCTAACGGCGCCACGAGATCACTGGTGTCCCGGAAACATTTCCCCGGTTAGGGCGACGTTAGGGGGGCGCGCCACCGAGGGTCAATTGTCATTGCAAATTTGTAATCCACATCGCCACTCCCTGTCGCAAAATCGCCACAGGGTCGCCGCTTTTCGAAAGATCAGCGCTCACTGTAGATACTCCGCCCACGCAAAAGCGTGGATGATATTGATCACGCACTTGTTTTTTCGGGGTAATTTCGCCTAATCAGAACGCTGTTTTCGGAATTCGTATTTCGAAGAATTCTTTGCGACAACATACCCAGACCTGGTTGACAACCGCTAATTCGTTCCACGACCAACGCGGCAAGAATAAAAGTTTTTTAATCTTTGGCGTGAAACGGGCACATTCCTTTCAGCAAAGCTCGTTTCGCGCGCACGCGCATAGACAGCAGTGACCATTGCCTAGGCGCCCGCCGGTCGCGAAGATGCGGCGGCGGCGGCGTGCGCCGCGCAATCTTGTTCCGGCGAACCCATGAGCGATTTCCGACGCGTCACCGACTCCCTCTCCGTCAGCCCGCAGGTCACCGAGGCCGACATGGCCCGGGCCGCGGCCGAGGGATTCGTGCTGGTGATCAACAACCGCCCCGATGGCGAGGACCCCAGCCAGCCGTCCGGCGCGGCGATCGAGGCGGCGGCGCGGGCGGCGGGCCTGGACTATCTGCATGTGCCGGTGCGCGGTGGACCGACCCAGGACCAGGTCGACGCCGTGCGCGCCGCGGTCGAGGCGGCGAATGGGCCGGTCCTGGCCTTCTGCCGCTCGGGCACGCGCTCGATCATCACCTGGTCGATCGGCCAGGCGTTGGCGGGCGAGGATCGCGAGACCCTGGTCAACCAGGGCCGTGAAGCGGGCTACGACTTATCGGGCGTGCTGCCCGGCTAGGCTTAAAAGGCGACCGACTCGCGGGCCGCCATCGGTGTGGGTTCGGCCTGGCAGCTGGCCAGGACGAACTGGGCCAGAATGATACACAGGATGGCGAAGGCCGCGCGCTGGAGCCGTTTCGAGACAAAAATCGCCGCGTCCGCCGTCATGGCCAGTCCTTCCAGGGTTACTGGAGGGCTCCAGCGCAAGACCGGCGCCGTACGCGGCGGCCACCAATCCGGGAAGGAGCGTTCCGATGATCCCCTTCGTCCGCGAGCTGGACTTCGAATACGGGCGCCGCGATCGGGTCTCGCCGTTGATCCGGCGGGTGATCGCCCGCAATCCGGGCCCGTTCACCTATACCGGCACCGGCGTCTACATCGTCGGTCGGGGCGAGGTGGCGGTGATCGACCCGGGTCCGGACCAGCCCGAGCATTTCGAGGCGCTGAAGAACGCCCTGGACGGCGAACGGGTGACCCACGTGCTGGTCACCCACCATCACCTGGACCACTCTCCCCTCGCCCACCCCCTGGCCGAGGCGTTCGGCGCCAAGGTCTATGGCCGGGCGGCGCCGCCGGACCGTTGCGAGGCCGCGTCTCCAGGCCTGGAGGAAGGCGCCGACGGCCGCTTCCGGCCCCACGTCGAGCTCGCCGACGGCGACGTGCTGTCGGGTCCCGGCTGGACGTTGGAGGCGGTGACCACGCCCGGCCACACCTCCAACCACGTCTGTTTCGCGCTGCGGGAAGAAAACGCCCTGTTCAGCGGCGACCACATCATGGGCTGGTCGACCACGGTGATCACGCCGCCCGACGGCGACATGGGCGACTACTTCGCCAGCCTGGAAAAGGTGCGGGCGCGGAACTTCGACACCCTGTGGCCGACCCACGGCGCCCCGGTGCGCCAGGTCGCGCCGTTCGTCGACGCCTATATCGCCCACCGCCGGGCGCGCGAGGCCCAGATCCTGGAGGCCCTTGGCGCGGGCTTCACGACCATCAAGGCCATGGTGCCCAGCCTCTACGCCGCCGTGGACCCCCGCCTGCACCCGGCCGCCGCCCACTCGGTGCTGGCCCACATGATCCAGCTGGTCCGGGAAGGGCGGGTCGTGGCGGAGGGGGCGCCGGGGATCGATACGGCGTATCGGCTCAAATAACCTGTCATCCCGGCCAAGCGCGAAGCGCGCCGAGCCGGGACCGCCGGAAGCTCTGAGTTTGTTGCGGTCCCGGGTCTTCGCTGCGCTACGCCCGGGATGACAGTTTGGCCTACCCCCTCACCGCCTTGATCAGCTCGCCGATCCGCGCGCAGTTGCGGCCCTGGTCGGGGCCCGCGTCGCGGCCGATCGAGCGCATGTCCAGGCGCGAGCCCTCGGCGTCGGGGCGCACCCGCACGATCAGGTCGTCGGTCAGTCCGTACCAGAAGCTGCGGGCCGTGGCTTCCAGGCGCCCGTCCACCGGATCGTCGGTGACCAGGGTCATGCCCGAGGCCATCACCGCCGCCTTCACCGCTTCATAGGCGTCGCCCGGCGCGCGCGCGCTGACCAGGGGACGGGCCGCCGGACAGGTCTCGGCATTGATCTCGGCCAGGCGCCGGCCCGCATAGGCGGCCGAGCCGACCGGTAGGCTGGGATCGTCATCGACCTGTTCGGCCGAACCGCCGCGCGCCGCCATGGCCGCGTCCGAGAACGCCAGCGGCGTCTTCCAGTCGGTCGAGACGTCGTGGATGGGCGGCGACTGGCCCACCAGCGCCTTGGCCCCGTACATCACCGCGAAGGTGGCGGCCGTGATCACCAGGGCCAGGGCCGCCGCCTTCCATAGGCGGGCGAAGCCGCCGACCAGGCCGATGACCAAGCCCAGCAGGCTGGTGGCGACACTGACGAAGGCCAGCTTCGGCGCCCAGTCCAGGGTCATGGCCGTGTAGCCCAGCGGCAGGCCGATCAAGCCCAGCTTGACGCCCAGCGCGCCGCCGCCGGCCAGGATGGCGGGCGCCAAGGCGACCAAGATCGCCAGGTCCAGATAAAGTCGAGCCCAGGCCGGCGGCTTGCCCGAGGCCTTGCCGGAGCTCTTCGCGGCCTTCGCCTTGCCGCGCTTGCCCGGCGTGATGGGCATGGCGAACGGCAAGGGCTCGGAGGTCTCACCCGTTACCGGCTTGATCGTCGCCGGCTCGGCCTTGGACGGTTCGTGCAGGCGCAGCGGCGGCTCGGGCTGTGGCGGGATGGGCGGCGACGCGATGATGGTGGCTTCGGCCTCGGGCGCCGGCTCGGCGGACTTGGCTAGCGCCCCAGCGGCGGCGATCGCGGCGGCTTCGGCGATGATCGTGTCCGTAGCCGAAAGGGGCTGGGCCTCCAGGTCTTCAGGCTTGGGCTCGACCTCCTGTGGCGGGTCCGGCGCGTAGATCACCGAGGCATGAGCCCCGTCGGCGGCCGCCAGGGTCGGGGCCACGGTCTCGAGGGCCACGGCCGGCTCGGGGGCCGGGGTCGGCTGCACCGGCGTCTCCGGCAGCTTGTAGCCCTCGTCGGCCAGGCGCTTGCGGATCAGCTTCTTGTCGATCTTGCCGGTCGCCCCCAGCGGGATCTCGTCGACGAACAGCACGTCGTCGGGCATCCACCACTTGGCGATCTTGCCCTGGAGGTAGTCGATGAACTCCTCTTTCGTGGCCGTCTCGCCGTCCTTCAGCTTGATCAGCAGCACCGGACGCTCGTCCCACTTGGGATGGGCCGCGCCGACCACCGCGGCCAGGGCGACCTTGGGATGGCCGACGGCGATGTTCTCGATCTCGATCGTGCTGATCCACTCGCCACCGGATTTCACCACGTCCTTGGCGCGGTCGGTGATCTGCATGAAGCCGTGGTCGTCGATCGTGGCGATGTCGCCGGTGTCGAAGAAGCCGTCGTCGTCCAGGATCTTGCCGCCCGCGCCCCGGAAGTACTCGGCGGCGATGATCGGACCCCGGATCTTCAGGTGGCCGAAGGCGTGGCCGTCGTGCGGCAGCAGCTTGCCCTCGTCGTCAGTCAGGCACAGCTCGACGCCCAGCGGCGGCCGGCCCTGCTTCAGGCGATACGGCATCTGCTGGTCGTAGGGCAGCTTGGCCAGCTCGTCGGTCATCACCGACAGCGTCCCGACGGGCGAGGTCTCGGTCATCCCCCAGGCGTGGACCACCTCGACGTCGTAATCCTCCTGGAAGGCGCGGATGATGCTCTCGGGACAGGCCGCCCCGCCGATCACCACCTTCTTCAGGGTCGGCAGCTTGGCGCCGGTGCTCTTCAGGTGCTGCAGCAGCATCTGCCAGACGGTGGGCACGGCGGCCGAGAAGGTCACGCCCTCGGTATCCAGCAATTCATAGATCGAGGCGCCGTCCATCCTGGCGCCCGGCATCACCATCTTGGCGCCGGTCCCCGGAGCCGAGAACGCCACGCCCCACGCATTGGCGTGGAACATCGGCACCACCGGCAGGACCACGTCGTTCTGCGACAGGCCCATCACGTCGGGCTGCAAGGTGATGAAGGTGTGCAGGAAGTTCGAGCGGTGCGAATACAGCACGCCCTTGGGATCGCCGGTCGTGCCCGAGGTGTAGCACAGGCCCGCGGCCGTACCCTCGTCGAACCCGCCCCAGGCGCAGTCGGCGTGGTGCTGCTCGATCAGGTCCTCATAGGCCAGCAGGCCCTTGAAGTGCGGCGCCTCGCCGGCCAGCGGAAACTCGGCCGGCATATGCTCACGATCGGTGAACACCACCACCTGCTCGACATGCGGCAGGCGCGGCAGGACCGCTTGGAGGATCGGCAGGAAGGTCAGGTCGGTGAAGATCACCCGGTCGCCGGCGTGGTCGGCGATCCAGGCGATCTGCTCGGGGAACAGGCGCGGGTTCAGGGTGTGGCACACAGCCCCGATGCCCATGATGCCGTACCAGGCCTCCATGTGGCGGCCGGTGTTCCAGGCCAGGGTCCCGACCCGATCGCCGGGCTTGATCCCCAGGGCCAGCAGGGCGTTGGAGACGCGCTTGGCCCGCTCGTGGATCTGGGCGTAGGTCGTGCGCACGATCGGCCCCTCGACCGAACGGCTGACCACCTCGCGGCCACCATGCCATTGGGCGGCATGGTCGATGATCTTGTCGAGGGTCAGCGCCCCATGCTGCATCAGCCCCTGCATCGAACACGCTCTCCCGGTGGCTTGTCGTTTTCGCTTATCGTTGTTCAGGCAAGGCTACCGGTGCGCGGCGCCGCACGCAACGCGCAGCCCTCCAGGCGCGAACTAGAGAGGGCGCGAACACGTTGGTCGACTAGCCGACGATCCGCGTTAATCGGTCGCAGGTCGCCTTCAGAGACTCTTGGTTGCGATCGCGGGATAGTCATCGTCTGGGCGAACGCGGTTCGCTCGCTGGGAGAGCGCTTCTTGAGCTGGCTGGCGGAGACACTGGCCGACGAGCGGCTGGACGAGGTCGCGGCCGACATCCGGCGGCTGGGGCCCTCGCGCATCATCTCCGGCTGCCTGGGCGCCGCGGTGGTCGGCCTGGGGCTGGGCTATGCGATCGCCCTCGCCTGGCTGGCCAGCTTTCTCACCGCCGAGGGCCTGGCGTTCCTGGCGACGCGGACCTTCGGGCGCGGCCGTCCGGGCAAGCATCACGAGCGGGCGGCGTTCATGCTGGCCGCCATCCCCGTCAACGGCAGCTGGGCGGTGCTGGCGGCGCTGCTGTGGACCCAAGGGTCGGACAAGCTGAAGATCGCGGCCGTCGCCATCTGGTGCGGCCAGCTGGTCTTCACCCAGCAATATCGCCACCAGCCCCTGGCCCTGCTGATCATCAGCGGCATGGCCCCGGTGCTGTGCCTGATCATCTTTCCCTTCTTCTTCCTGGCGGGTTCCGACCCCGTGACCCAGGCCACCCGCTGGTCGCTGGTGCTGCTGATCGGCGTCACCGTCAACGTGGCCTTGCGCAACCGCGCCGCGGCCCAGCGCATGGACGAGCTGACCCGGGGCCTGCGCGAGGAACGCGAACGCGCCCTGGCCGCCGCCCGCGCCAAGTCGACCTTCGTCGCCGTCGCCGGTCACGAACTGCGCACGCCAATGAACGGCCTGCTGGGCATGGCCCACGCGCTCGAGCGTTCCGACCTCGCGCCGGGACAGCGCCAGCAGGTGGAGCTGATGATCAAGTCGGGCGACAGCCTGATGCGGCTGCTCAACGACGTGCTGGACCTGTCGCGGGTCGAGGCCGGCAAGGTCGAGCTGACGCCGGAGCCGGTCGATCCGCGCGACGTCGTCGCCGACGTGGTCGACGCCTGGCGCGCCGCGGCCCAGGCCAAGGGCCTGTCGCTGGTCGTCCGCTTCGACGACGAGGTCCCCGCCTGTATCGCGGCCGACCCGCTGCGTATCCGCCAGGTGCTGACCAACCTCGTCTCCAACGCGGTCAAGTTCACGGCGCGGGGCGAGGTGAGCGTCTCGGTCGCCGCGGAGCCGGCGGACGGCGAGCGCTTGATCCGCTTCGCCGTGTCCGACACCGGTCCCGGCGTGCCGGCCGAGGCGGCCGACCGGGTGTTCGACAGCTTCACCCAGGCCGACGAGACCATCTCGCGCGGCTATGGCGGCGCCGGGCTGGGCCTGGCCATCTCGCGCGCCGTGGCCCGCCAGCTGGGCGGCGACCTGGTGCTGGCGCCCAGCGCTGTCGGCGCCTGTTTCGTGCTGAGCATCCGCGCGCCGTTGGCGCTGGCGCCGACCAAGCCCGAACCAGAGGTCGACGACGAGGCGCTTGGCCAGATCCATGTGCTGATGGCCGAGGACAACGCCGTCAACCAACTGGTGGTGCGCACCATGCTGGAGCCGGCCGGCGTGGCCCTGACCGTGGTCGAGAACGGCCAGGAGGCGCTCGAGGCGATGTCGCAGGAGCACTACGACTGCGTGCTGATGGACATCAACATGCCGGTAATGGACGGCATCACCGCCCTGGCGGCCATCCGCGCCGGCCGGGCCGGCGATCCGGGCCTGCCGGTCATCGCCCTGACCGCCTCGGCCATGGCCGGCGACCGCGAGCGGTTCCTGGGCCTGGGCTTCGACGACCACCTGGGCAAGCCGGTCAAGCCGATCGACCTGATCACCGCCATCATCCGCGCGGTGAACCCCGAGCCCCCCGACGAGGGGCTGCAGGCGGCTTGAGACCGTAGAGCGCCCCCTCCGTCACGTCGCCTATCGGCGCCGCGCCTCCTCCCCCGCTACGCAGGGGAGGTGGGTTTCCTCCTCACCCGTGAAACGGGGGAGGTGGCGCGATGCGGATACGCATCGTGACGGAGGGGGCGCTTACAGTCCCTACCCCATCGCGTCCGCCAGGGCCCGGGCCTCGTCCTCGAACGCGCTGACCGTGTCGACCTTGCGCCAGGCGATCTCGCCGGTGTCGCGGGCCAGTTGGCTTTCCAGCACCGCCACGTCGGCGTCCGAGGCGTCGTTGACGCGGGCGGCGACGCGGGCGCGCAGCACCTCGGGCGGGGCCTCCAGCCAGACGCCCTGGAAGGCGACGTCGACACTGCCCGCCAGCGCCTCGGCCCGGGCGCGCTCCTCGGGCTTGAGGAACACCGCGTCCAGCACCACCGAGCGGCCGGCCTTCAGGCACAAGGTCGCGTCGCCGAACAGCTGGTCGTAGACCCGCGTGCTCATCTCCGGCGTATAGGCCTCGCGCGGCAGGCGCTGCAGCGAGGGGACGCCCCACAGGCGCTTGCGGATCTCGTCGGTGCGCAGGACCACCGCGCCGGGGGCCGAGCCCAGACCGGGGGCGCAGACCCGCGAGAAGGTCGACTTGCCCGAGCCCGACAGGCCGCCGGCCGCCACCAGGCTGACCGGGCGCGGCGCCAGGTGCTCCAGGGCGGTGGCAAGATAGGCCCGCGCGGCCTCGTCGTCGCCGGTATAGGCCCAGACGTGGGTGCGCACGGCGGCGCGGACGCTGAGCATCAGCGGCAGGGCGGCCAGGCCGGTCCACAGCCCTTCGCCGAACGTGCGGGCGGCCTCGTCCAGATAGGCGTTCAGCACCCGGCCGGCCGCGTCGCGGCGACGGCGGAAGTCCAGGTCCATCAGCAGGAAGGCCAGGTCGTACTGCACGTCGATGTCCGACAGGGTGTCGTTGAACTCGATGCAGTCGAACAGGATCGGCTGACCGTTCTCGATCAGGATGTTTCCGAGGTGCAGGTCGCCGTGGCAGTGGCGGGCGAAGCCGTCCTTGGCGCGGCCGTCCAGCAGGGGGCCCAGGCGTTCCAGGGCGATGTCGGTCTCGTGCACCAGGCGTTCGACCGCCTGCTTGCCCAGCCGTCCCGACAGGCCGCGCAGCAAGTTGGCGTTTGAGCGGATCGTGTAGCCCAGGGCCGAGACCCCGCCGCCCTGCGGGCGCAGGGCCGCGCCGGCGTGGAAGCGGGCCACCGTGCGGCCCAGCGAATCCTCCAGCGCGTCGTCGATCGCCCAGGGCTGGGTGGCCAGCACCCCGTTCTGGTCGAAGCGGCGCATCTCCAGCAGGTACTCGACGATCTCGCCCGAACCCTCGAGCTCCAGGCCGCCGTCGGTCGCGCGCGTCAGGCAGCGCACCTCGCGATAGATGTCCGGGGCGGCGGCGCGATTGAAGGTCAGCTCGCGCTCCAGCGCCCAGCGGCGCAGCTCCAGGGTCGAATAGTCCAGAAAGCCGAAGTCGACCGGCCGCTTCACCTTGAAGGCCGAGCCGCCGATCAGGAAGACCCGGGCGCACGAGGTCTCGATCGTGCTCTCGGCCCGGCCTTCGAACCAGGCGGCCACTTCCTGCTCGCGCGCGGCTTCCGCGTCCTTGATCACGCCTTCGATCCCATCAGTGCCCGCGCGAAAATCGGCGCCGGGGCTGCATAGCCGAAACCAGCAGACGAGTCCTCTCGCGCAACCCTTGCTTAGGGTCCATTTTCGCGGCTAGATTGCATCGAAGCCTAACAGTGCGAGTCTCACATGCTTGTCGGCGCAGGTCTGAAGCGATCGGGGCACAAGCGCGAGGAAATCCTCGGCTCGGCCAGGAACCTGTTCTTGCGACAAGGCTACGCCGACGCCGGCATGGAGGTTGTGGCGCGCGCGGCCGGGGTCTCGACGGCGACGCTGTACGCCTACTTCCCCAGCAAGGCCGACCTGTTCAAGGCCATCGTGCTGGAGACGGTCAGCGGCATCGCCGCCCCGGTGCGCGAGGCCGTGCGGACCAAGGGCGACGCCCGTACGCGGCTGACCGCCCTGGCCGTGGCCTACGCCACCTTCTTCTCGCGTCCCGACACCCGGGCCATGTTCCGCATGGTCACGGCCGAGCGCCGCCGCTTCGAGGACGTCGCCGAATACTTCCTGCAGAGCGCCCGTGACGAGCTTGGGGGCGCAGCGATCTCGGTGATCAACGACCTGGTCAAGACCGGCGAGCTCAAGGTCGAGAAACCCTCGTGGGCCGCCGGCCAGTTGTTGGGCATGCTGGACCACGTGACCCTGGTCCTGGGCCTGGCGGCCGGTGACGACGTCCAACCCAGGCGGCCGATAAGGGCCATCGCCGAGGACGCGGTGGAGACCTTCCTGGCGCGCTACGGGGCGCGGTGAGATCGACGTCCGATCCGCGAGCGGGCCTATTCGCGAACGTTCGCGCGGTTCGCCCCAGCACTCTTCCTCCGACCTCCCCGGCGAAAGCCGGGGCCCAGATTCAGCCTGAGCGGTCTGGGTGTTCGCGATCGAAAGCCGACCCGGGGCGTAGGCGACAGTGGGTTCGATCTGGACCCCGGCTTTCGCCGGGGAGGTCGGATTAGGGACAGGGTCAAAGTCGCCCAACGACCCAAGTCGGACCTTCAGGTAGGCCGCTGAGCAGATATACCGGACCCATCTCTCCAAGGCGGTAGCGGCTGGTCAGATGCCAAACGGCCGCCAAAGTCTCGTCTGCCTGCAGACACGAACCTGGGCTCCTTCAAATTAGGTCGTGCGCGGGGCCACATCCGATGAGGTTTTAGCGCCCTCATCGACGCTAGCCCTGCGAGCGAGAAAACCGTCGACCAATCGGATTGGTAAAATTGCATTGAAAACCGTCGCGCCTTCAGATTGTGTTGCGTGAGACACCAATCACGTAAGCATTCGGGGGAACGCTTTGGGCATGGGGACGTCGGGCGGCCGCTGGGCCGCTGTTGGGGGCGCTTTATCGGTATTGATAACGGGCGTGGGATTCGTCGCTGACGTCGGGGGTCTTCGAGAGACCGTCTGCGCCCCGGATCTGCTGCAGGATTTCTGCATCCGTCATCGGCTAACCACCCCGCCGCAAGCCCCGCCTTTGGACGACCGAAAGGTCAATGAGGCGGTGCTCATCAATAGCATCGCTGGGAGATGGGGCCCGCCGGGCTGCAAGCACGCCTTCAACTACGTCGTCAAAGCCCAGGGCGACGGCTCAACGGCCCTTACCGCCGTCGATGAGTCCGCAACCTCCGAAGGACGTGTTGTGTACGTGTCCAAAGGCGTCGTGGTCTCCCAGACACTCACGCCGAAGGAGAAGGCCGGGTCTCGCTGGGAGTTTCGGCCAGAGCCCTATCGAATGACCATCACCAGCAGTACGGGAACCGCCACGGAACTGGTGCGATGCGGCTAGCCTCCCGCGCTGTCGCGATGGCGCTGCTAGCAGCGCTTGTCCATTCGCCTGCCCAGTCTCAAGAGGCGCCCCGGGACGTCATCAGCGCCGGCATAACGGTGGCTGACTGGGACAGCTTTGTTGTCAAAATTGACCGGCTGACGCAATCGGACCGCCAGTACCGGCAGGCCCTGCTCGCCATCGCCGCCACCCTCGGCGTCACCTTTCGCGCCAACGGGCGCCCGGACGTCGCGCGCATTCTGGGCGCGCTCGACGACAGCCTCAAAGAGCTGAAAGCGTTTCGTCTCGAGTTGGACCGGTCAAAGGCCGAAGTCAGCGCGGATGTCGCTGAACTTTGGAAGGCTGCAGAGGCAGCGGCGTTGGCGGGCGACCTGCCTAAAGCCAAATCGACACTCGCACGCGCCTTTGAGATCTCTGACACGCGCGCCGTGGATGCGCTGAACAAGGCGGCCTTGTCAGCCAGCTTGCAGGCGCAGTTAACCAGCGCCGAGGGTGATTTTCAGCAGGCCGCGCATTTTTACGGTGTCGCCGCCGCCCGCGCGCCGTCCAAGGCGTATAAAATTTACTATGCCCTAGCTCAGGGCCAGCAGCTCAATCGCTACGCGCAAGCCAAGGGTGGGTTCGACGCCTACGCCGAAGCGCTAGAGATATTGCGGAGCGTTGAAGGTTCGCCGGATGCGTCCATTTATCAACGGCGCGAGACAGACCTGCAGATCGGCGACGCCTATAAGGGCCTCGCTTTCCGCTATCCGGGCCAGTACGCGACTGAGGCGTTGAAATATTATCGCCGCTCACAATTTGCCCCGATTGAGACGGGGGATCAGGAACAGTGGGTGCGAGCAGAGATTAAGTTGGCTTCGATCTACATGATCCTCGCCTGGATGGATGGCGGCGCAGATCAAACCAATGCCGCCAATGCCGTCACTGCCCTCGAAGGCGCTCTGACCTATATCAGCCCTTCCCAACGCCTGTATTGGCTGGAGACCCGGCAAAGCCTCGGCGATGCCTTGCGAATGGTGGGATCGGGACGGAAGGACGCGGAAGGCTCTCGCATACGCGCGGTCGAAATCTTGAAGGACACGCGCGATAGGTTGGACCCTGAAGCCGAAAGCAAGACTTGGTTCAATGTCACGATGAGCCTCCATGCCGCTTACCAAACCCGGTCGCAATGGAACGGCGAGCCAACGACTGAGGAGCGATTGACCCTTCTAAGATCGATTGATCAGGATAGACTTCGCCTTGACGATCCAGTTGGCTGGGCGAAGGTCAAAAAGACGTTGGCCGACGATCTAGTCGAAAAAGCGAGTGAAGATCCGGCGACGCTTCAAAGCGCGCTCGATGCCATCCGCGAATCCGAGACAATCATCAGCCGACAAGCCTATCCGCTGGACTGGGCCAACGAACAAAATGGCTTCGCCGGCCTTTTGGCTAAAACCGGACACCTGGACGATCTCATCGAAGCGTCCAAAAGACTAGTCGCAGCCTTGGAGATTTTCAACGAGAAGGATCACCCCGACCTTAGAGCTCGTGCAAACTGGCGGCTTGGCTACATCTATATGACGATCGGCATTTATAACGAGAATAACGACCTCAACGCCAAGCCCTACTACCGCTTAGCTATAGCCCACTCCGAAGATTGCATGAGGGCAAGTCCGAAGGGCGACGGCGGCGGACGCTACGAAACCTGTAGAACCAACGCCGAGTTTTCAAAAAAGCGGATCCGACGCCTGAGCCGCTGATCATATTTCGCATTCTTTCAAGCCGCTCTCCCACGCAGCGGACATGCACGAGTGAACGGGTATCAGCAATCTAACCCTGAGGTCTGTTCGAAACGTCTGCTAACCACCCTTCTCTGCCGGTCCGCCTGTCCGCTATTCGGCGCCACACGGAGACTATCGGTAGGTGCGCGGGTCGTCGGGAAACAGCACTCGATCCCGCGGCTCCTTCAGCGTCACAGCACACCGCCAATGACCTCCCAGGTCATTGATCCGCGTTCACGCCACGCCCTAGCTTGCCGGCGCGGCGATCTAGCCGTGGGAGACCTCGCGTGAAATCCTTTCTGACCATCGGCCTGATGCTGGCCCTGTCGGCGGCGGCGCCGGCGACCGCCGCGCCGGTCGCACCCACGACCCGGCTCGACCACGTGCTGCTGTGGGGGCGCGGCATCGACGAGGCGACCGCGATCATGGCCGTGAAGCTGGGGTTCCAGGTGCGCGCCGGGCGCAATCCCGGCGGGGTCGCCAACCGCTACATCCGCTTTTCCGACACCAGCTTCATCGAACTGCTGGGCGTCACCAGCGCCAATCCCGACTACGACCCGGGCATGAAGGACGATCGGATCGCCCTGAAGGAACAGCCCGGCGCGCGCACCTTCGGCTTCCGCTCGTCGAATGTCGGCGCGGTCCAGGCCTCGCTGAAGGGCCTGGGCTATCCGGTCACTCAGATGTTCGCAGGCCCCGACAGCAGTAAGCCCGGCTGGCGCCTGTTCGCCTTCGACAAGGCTCCGCTGTCCAGCAACACCTTCTACATCGACTACAATCCCGCCTATGCGCCGGACCAGGCCGACCCGGCCAATAAGGACGACTGGAGGGTGACGCGCGAGCATCCCAACAGCGCGCGCGCCCTGTCGGCGATCTGGCTGGTGTCGAGCGATCCCGAGGCCGACCGCAAGGCGCTGGAGCGCATGGGCCACGGCGGCGCGGTCCCGGTCAGCCTGCCGGCGCTGGGCGCCAAGGGCTACTGCGTGCCGGTCGGGCCGACCGCCCTGGTGACCCTGGCCCCGGACGGCCCGGGCGCGGCGGCGGATGCGCTGGCGCTGGGCCCGCGCATCCTGGGCGTCAGCCTGGCCGCCGCCGACCTCGGCCGCGCCCAGCGCTGGGTCGAGCGCGGCTACGAGCGCAAGCTGACCCGCTATGCCGGCCTGTCGGGCGAGGCGTTCCTGGCCCCGACGCAAGGCGACCTGGGCATGCTGATCGAGTTCCACGCCGCGCCGAAGGCCGGCGCGAATCCGTGTGGAGGCGCGGCGGTCCGCTGAGGCCCCTTGAGCTCGCCTCGCCTTCGTGGCCCTCTGGGGCGTCGGGGACAGACAGAGGTGAGACCATGTTCAAGCCCTTGCCCATGGCGGCGGCCGTCGTCGCCATCGCCCTCTCCAGCCTTACCCCCGGCTTGGCGCTGGCCCATCACGGCTGGAGCTCCTACGACCCCGAGAAGGTCATCAAGGTCACCGCGCCCGTGACCGACGTCTCGTGGGGCAATCCCCACGGCGGCGCCAAGGTGCGCTACCAGGGCAAGGTCTGGGACGTGGTCCTGGCCCCGGTGGCGCGGATGGAGGCGCGCGGCCTCACCCAGGCCATGCTCGCGCCCGGCAAGGCCGTGACCCTGGAAGGCTATCCGCGCAAGGACGGCGTGGCCGAGATGCGCATCGAGCGGGTCACGGTCGACGGCAAGACCGTCGAGCTGCGCTAGATTGGGGCCGTTGGCCGACGCCATCGCCGCGCTGCAGGCCTCGCCGTTCGGCGCCTGGGCGCGAGGATCGGCCTATGCCTATCCGGCCGCCAACCTGGCGCACCTGCTGGGCCTGTTGCTGCTGGTCGGCGGCATCGGCGTGCTCGACCTGAGGGTGGCGGGCCTGTTCCGGATGATCCCGGTCGCGCCGCTGTCACGGGCCCTGACGCCGCTCGCGGTGACGGGGCTGATCCTGATGCTGCCCAGCGGCTTCACGATGTTCGCGGCCGACGCCAAGGCGCTGGCGGCCTCGCCGCTGTTCCGCTGGAAGCTGGCGCTAATCGCGCTGGCCGTGACCAACGCCGTGGTTTTCCGACGCGCCTGGGGCCGACGCCTCGACCGCTGGGGCGGCGAGCCGCCGCCGGCCGCGCGGGCGATGGCCGCCGCGTCCCTGGCCCTTTGGCTGGTGGTCGGCGCCCTGGGCCGGCTGATCGCCTACGCCTGAGCGCACGCTCACGGGAACAGCCGCTTGGTCGTCCAGCCGCCGCCCGTACCCTTTCCTGCGCGATCGAACACCAGCCGCTCGTGCAGGCGGAACGGGCGGTCGCGCCAGAACTCGATGCTGACCGGGGCAACGCGATAGCCCGACCAGTGCGGCGGGCGCGGCACCTTGCCCAGGCCAAACTTCAGGCCCATCTCGGCGACCCGCTTTTCCAGGGCCAGACGGTCGGGCAGCGGCGCCGACTGGTCGCTGGCCCAGGCCCCCAGCTGGCTGTGCCGCGCGCGGCTGGCGAAATAGGCGTCGGCCTCGGCCTGGGTGACCGGCTCGACCACGCCGCGAATCCGCACCTGACGGCGCAGCGACTTCCAATGGAACAGCAGCGCCGCCTTGGGCTGGCCCGCCAGCTCGCGGCCCTTGGCGCTGTGGGTATTGGTGTAGAAGACGAAGCCGCGCGGATCGAAGCCCTTCAGCAGCACCATCCGCGAGTCCGGCATGCCGTCGGCGTCGACGGTCGAGACGGCCATGGCGTTGGGGTCGCTGGGCTCTTTCTTGCCCGCCTCCTCCAGCCATTCGGCGAACAGGGCGAACGGATCCTCCTCCGACAGCAGGGCCGGCGGCGTCGCCTCGGTCACCTGGCGGACATAGTCGTCCTCGCTGGGCGAGGCGGGGATCAGGGTCGGGTCGGCGCTCATGCGCCTGATATAGGCCGCCAGCGCGCGAGGGGCCACATCCGCGAAAGTCTTAACTTAACGCGCCGTTGACCATCCCCGCGCCAGGGTCGCCGCATGACTGCCCGCGCCTCCGCCCTGACCCTTTCGGCCGCCCGCGCCCTGCTGGGCGTGGCGCCGGACGCGGACGAGCGCGAGCTGCGCACCGCCTATCGCGAAGCCGCCAAGCGGGCCCACCCGGACCGCCCGACCGGCGACGCGGCCCTGTTCCGCGACGTGTTGGCGGCCTATCGCCTGCTGCAGGACCACCCGTTCCAGCCGACGACCTTCCCGCCGGCCGTGACCAACGCCATCCCGGTCGTGGACCGCGTCTTCCTGGAGATCGACATCGCCACGGCCGTGGCCGGCGGCGCCGAGGACCTGGCCATCGACGGCCGCCGCCTGCGGCTGAAGCTGCCGGCCGGCCTGCGCGAGGGCGACAAGGTCCGCGTCGAGGGCGTGACGTTCGAGGTCCGCCTGCGGTCGCAGGACGGCGCCCTGGTGCGCGGCGACGACATCTGGCTGACCGGCAAGGTCGACCCGCGCGTCCTGGCCGAGGGCGGCCGGGTCGACGCCGACACCCCGCTGGGCCCCCGCCCGGCCTGGATCTCGACCAAGGCCGCCGCCCGCGGCCTGGTCCGCCTGCCCGGCCAGGGCCTGCCGGCCCGCGCCGCCCACAAGGCCGGCGACCTGTTCCTGCGCCTGGAAGCCGCCGAAGCCGGCGCCGAAAGCCCGGCGCGGTCCCTGCTGAAGCGCTTCGCGGCGGCCTGGGCGGCTTAACTTTTAAGATGCTCCCCCGCGAGCGGGGGAGCTGTCGCGGAGCGACTGAGGGGGCTAGCGCGGCCAGCGGCCAGCTTGCCCCCTCCGGCCCTCCGGGCCACCTCCCCCGCATCGCGGGGGAGAAGCATAAAACTCAATCGCGCGCGATCTTTTTCACCCCGCCGCTCTTGATATTAAATCGTGCGCGATTAAATCGTTCACATCATTCAAGCCAAGGACCTCTCCGATGACCACCCTCTACACCACCCGCGCCACCGTCGTCGGCGGCCGTGACGGCCACGCCCGCAGCGAGGACGGCCTGCTGGACGTGCAGCTGTCGATGCCCAAGGCGCTCGGCGGCAAGGAGACCGGGACCAATCCCGAGCAACTGTTCGCCGCCGGCTACGCCGCCTGTTTCCAGAGCGCCATGGCCCACGTCGCCCGTACCCAGAAGATCGCCCTGACGGGCTCGACCGTGACCGGCCAGGTCGGCCTCGCCACCCAGGAGGTCGGCTTCAAGCTCGAAGTCGCGCTGGAGGTCGAGACCCAGGGCCTGTCGCAAGCCGACGCCGAGGCCTTGGTCGCCACCGCCCACCAGGTCTGCCCCTATTCCAACGCCACGCGCGGCAATGTCGACGTGGCCATCACCGTCAAGGCGGCCTAATCAGTAGTGCGATGAGCCAGAAACCCGCGTCGTCCGATCGTCCGCCCGAGGCCCTGCGCCTGGACAACCAGCTGTGCTTCGCCCTCTACGGCGCGGCCAATCGGATGACGCGGCTGTATCGGCCGATGCTGGACGCCCTGGGCCTGACCTATCCGCAGTACCTGGCCATGCTGGTGCTGTGGGAGGCCAGCCCCCGGACCGTCGGGGCCCTGGGCGACGCCCTGGATCTCGACTCCAGCACCCTGACCCCGCTGCTCAAGCGCCTGGAAGCTGGCGGCCTGGTCGAGCGCCGCCGCGATCCGGACGACGAGCGGCGGGTCATCGTGGCCCTGACCGACAAGGGCCAAGCCTTGCGCGATCAGGCCGTGACGATTCCCGAAAAGCTGCTCTGCGCCCTCGACATGCCGCTGGAAGCGGTGGGGACGCTGCGCGAGCGCCTCAAGACGCTCGCGAAATAAAGCTAGACCTGCTGCCGGGGCGGTTGGCCTTGCGGCGGCGGCGTCTGCCGGGCGCGGAAGACGGCGTGGTCGGCGTCGCTGGTCTGGCGCAGGGCCCGCAGGTCCTCGCTGATCCGGAAGATGGCGACGTAGAACTCGCAGAAGGCGCGCCACAGCAGCACCAGCGCTCCGGCGACCAGCAGGCCGGCGATCAGCACCGGGAAGGCCAGCAGCAGCGAGCCGACGCCGGGCTCCTTCAGGGCCAGGCCGACGGCGGCGCCGACCACGGAAAAGCCGAACAGGGCCACGACCCCAAGGCCTGCCCAATAGATGAAGTGAATCACCGGCCCGGTGACCAGGCGATCGAACGTCAGCAAATCCCACAGCAGTGAGTTGGACCCACGCTTGGTCTTATTGGCCGGAGGCATACGGAACCCCAAGTCGGCGAAAAACGCCCGCTTATGGGGCCATCGCTATCAGTGACGAGCCCGCTCGGCAATGCCGAGCGGGCTCGCGGTCGTAACGTCTTGTGCGTAGACCTTATTGTTGCGGCTTGGCGCCCGCGACCGTCGCGTCGATCTGGGCCTTGGTGGCCGTGGTCGAGACGCTGCCGTCCGCCCCAGCGCTGAGGCTGTTGGCCGGCAGGGCGAACTTCACGCCGCCGTTGGTGACGATGACGTTGGTCGAGCCGTCGGCGCCCGTGCTGGTGCCGGTGATCTGGCCCACGGCGACGCCTTGGGCGTCCTTCACGGACGAGCCCGTCTTGAAGCTGGCGACATTGGCCGAGCTGGGGGTGGCGGCGCTATCGGCGGTGCTGGCCGAGGGCGGCGTGGCCGGGGTCGCCGGCTGGGCCGGGCTCACGCCAGGATTCGCCGGCGTGGCCGGATCGGCGGGCGTCGCGCCGGGCGTGGTCGTCGACTGGCCCGGAGCGGTCGATAGACCGGGCGCCGTCATCGTCTGGCCTGGAGCCGACGCCATCGTCTGGCCTGGAGCCGACGCCGCGCTGGGCGAGGCGTGGCCGGCCGAATTGGTGCTCTGTGCGAAGGCGGCGCCGGCAAACGTCAGGGACGCGGCGGCGGCGAGCAGGGCAAGCTTATGGGTCATCTCTGTTACTCTCCGTCGGGGCCCCTCCCGGCGGAAACAACGTGACCTTGCCGTGACGGTTCCGTCGGAGAGTCGACGCATGTCGCGATCGGCGCGGGTTTTATGTGACGGCGACGACAAAAATGGCGGTCGGCCCGATCGCTGCGGCCGCCTCTAGGGCCGCGCTCTTTAGACCATTCCCACCGTCTTCAAACGGGCGCGGGGGTGGATCTCGTTCTGGCTCATCACCACGGTCTGGCCGCGGAAGCGCTCGATGATCGAGCGGACATAGGGGCGCACGCCGGGGCTGGTCAGCAGCACGGCGGCCTCGCCGGCCAAGGCGGCGCGCTCGAAGGCGTCGCGGACCCCGCGGATGAAGTCCTGCAGGCGCGAGGGCGGCAGGGCCAGCTGCTTGTCGTCGCCGGGACCGATCAGGGCTTCGGCGAAGGCCTGCTCCCATTCGGCCGACAGGGTGATGATCGGCAGGGCGCCGTCGTCGCCGCGGTTGGCCCAGCACAGCTGGCGGGCCAGGCGGGCGCGGACCTGCTCGACCAGCTGGGTGACCGAGGCGGTGTGCGGAGCGGCCTCGCCGATGCCTTCCAGGATCTGCGGCAGGTCGCGGATCGAGACCCGCTCGCGCAGCAGCGACTGCAGCACGCGCTGGACCGTGGTGGCCGTGGCGGTGCCCGGGATCAGATCGTCGACCAGCTTGCGCTGCGTCTCGGGCAGCTCCTTCAGGAGCTTCTGGACCTCGGAGTACGACAGCAGATCGGCCATGTTCTCCTTGAGGATCTCGGTCAGGTGCGTGGTCAGCACCGTGGCCGGGTCGACGACCGTATAGCCGCGGAAGGTGGCTTCCTCGCGCAGGTCGTCGGCGATCCAGGTGGCCGGCAGGCCGAAGGCGGGCTCGCGCACGTGCTCGCCGGGCAGCTCGACCTGGCCGCCGCGCGGGTCCATGGCCATCAGGCAGCCCAGGCGCACCTCGCCGGCCCCGGCTTCCATTTCCTTGATGCGGATGGCGTAGCCCTGGTTGGCCAGGCGCATGTTGTCGAGGATCCGCACCGGCGGCATGACGAAGCCGAACTCACCGGCCAGGGTCTTGCGCAGGGCGCGGATCTGGTCGGTCAGCTTGCGGCCGTCCAGGTCGTTGATCAGGGTCAGCAGGCCGTAGCCCAGCTCGATCTTGACGTCGTCGATGGCCAGCGAGGCGCTGATCGGCTCTTCCTCGGCCTCGGCCGGGGCCGCCGATTCCAGCAGGGACGGATCGATGGGCTTGGGTTTCTTGGCGTCCTGGATGCGCTTGTAGGCCAGGGCCCCCGCGCCCAGCGACAGGGCCGCGAACGGGATGATCGGCATGCCCGGGATCAGGGCGATGACGCCGGACGAGGCCGAGACCATGCCCAGGGCGGCCGGGTTCATGGCCAGCTGGGTGACCAGGGCCTTGTCGGCCGAGCCTTCGACGCCGGCCTTGGAGACGACCATGCCGGCGGCGATCGAGATGACCAGGGCCGGGATCTGGCTGACCAGGCCGTCGCCGATGGTCATGATCGTGTACGAGGACGCGGCCTCGCCGATCGGGATCTTGTGCTGCACGACACCGATGATGATGCCGCCGACGATGTTGATGCCGGTGATGATCAGGCCGGCGATCGCGTCGCCCTTCACGAACTTGCTGGCGCCGTCCATGGCCCCGAAGAACGTGCTTTCCTGCTCCAGCTCCTTGCGGCGGATCTTGGCGCTTTCCTGGTCGATCAGGCCCGTCGACAGGTCGGCGTCGATCGCCATCTGCTTGCCGGGCATGGAGTCCAGGGTGAAGCGGGCCGCCACTTCGGCGATCCGGCCCGAACCCTTGGTGACGACCATGAAGTTCACCACCACCAGGATGATGAAGATGATCACCCCGATGACGAAGTTGCCCTGCATCATCAGGTGACCGAAGGCCTCGATGACCGCGCCGGCCCCGCCGGTGCCTTCCTGGCCGTGGCCGAGGATCAGGCGGGTCGAGGCGACGTTCAGGCCCAGGCGATACAGGGTCGCGACCAGCAGGACGGTCGGGAACGAGGTGAATTCCAGCGGCTTCTTGATCAGCACCGCCGTCATCAGGATCAGCACCGACCCCGTCAGCGAGATCGCCAGCAGCAGGTCCAGCAGGACCGGCGGGACGGGCAGGATCAGCAGGACGATGATGCCGACCACGCCCAGGGCCAGGCCCATTTCGCCGCGCAGGAATCCGTCCAGCAGCGACTTGGCGCTGGGCATGGATCTGGCGGTCGGGGCGGCGGCGTCGGCCATTCGGAACCTTGAACCGTGGATGGAGCTAGACCAGCGCTTGAAGCGATTTGCGGCCCGCCGCCATCTCCTTAACCAAAATTAGCCATGTTCGGCGCCGGACGGATGGTCGCGGCGCCGCGACATGTTGACCGACCTTAAGCGGCCGCGCCGATGCCCCCTTGCGGCGGCGGCACCGGGACGCCGGCGTCCGAATATTCCTTCAGCTTGTTGCGCAACGTGCGGATCGAGATGCCCAGGATGTTGGCGGCGTGGGTGCGGTTGCCCAGGCAGTGCTCCAGGGTGTCGATGATCAGCTGCTGCTCGACCTCGGCGACGGTCGAGCCGACGAAGGTGCGCGAGACGGCGTCGGCGGCCATCTGGGCGCCGCGGGCCACCGCGACGTCCGGCGCCGGCGCGGGGGCCAGCTGCTGGCCGTCGGGCAGGCGGATGGCGAACTCCTCGATCTCCGGACCGGTCGACAGCAGCACCGCGCGGTGCATGGCGTTTTCCAGCTCGCGGACGTTGCCGGGCCAGCGGTGGGCGATCAGGCGACGCTTGGCCTCGGCCGAGATCGGCTTTTCCGCCACGCCATTGGCGGCCGAGTACTTCTTGACGAAGAACTCGCACAGGCTGAACACGTCGCCCGGACGCTCGCGCAGCGGCGGCAGGCGCAGGTTCACGACGTTCAGGCGGTAGAGCAGGTCTTCGCGGAACACGCCGTCCTTCACGGACTGGGCGAGGTCGCGGTTGCTGGTGGCCAGGATGCGGATGTTGACCTTGACCGGCTTGGAGCCGCCGACGCGGTCGATCTCGCGTTCCTGGATGGCGCGCAGCAGCTTGGCCTGCAGGCGGACGTCCATTTCGCTGATTTCGTCCAGCAGCAGGGTGCCGCCGTCGGCTTCCTCGAACTTGCCGATGCGGCGGGCCATGGCGCCGGTGAAGGCGCCCTTCTCGTGGCCGAACAGCTCGCTTTCCAGCAGGTTCTCGGGGATGGCGGCGCAGTTGACCGAGATGAACGGCGCCTTGGCCCGGCGCGATTTGCCGTGGACGTAGCGGGCCATGACCTCCTTACCCGAACCGCTTTCGCCGGTGATCAGGATCGAGGCGTCGGACGGGGCGACCTGGTCGGCCAGCTTGATCACCGACTCCATGGCCGGGTCGCGGACGACCATCGGCTTTTCGTCGTCGGTGACGGCGGCCAGGACGGCGGCGATCAGCTCGGCGTCCGGCGGCAGCGGGATGAATTCCTTGGCCCCGGCCTTGATGGCGGCGGCCGCGCGCATCGGGTCGGCGTCGACGCCGCAGGCCACCACCGGCACCCGCATCCGCTCGGCCTCGTTGGCCGCGATCAGGCCGGCGATGTCCAGCGCGTAGTCGACCATCAAGAGGTCGGCGCCCTGCCCCGCGCGCAGCGCGTTGGTCGCCTGCTCCGTCGTTTCGACGTGCGAGACCTTTGCCCCAGCATTCATCGCCATCTTCACGGCGACCGAGAGCTGCCCGTTCAGTTTTCCGACGACCAGAAGCCGCATGTTCTACTCTCCCTCACGGACGGCAGGGCTTAGCCCTGGTCGCCGTCCTTGATGATTTCCGTCATGGTCACGCCCAGGCGTTCGTCGACGACGACGACCTCGCCCCGGGCGACCAGGCGGTTGTTGACGTAGATGTCGATGGCCTCGCCGACCTTGCGGTCCAGCTCCAGGATCGACCCCTGCGAAAGCTGCAGCAGCTGCGCCACCGACATGTGGGCGCGCCCCAGCACCGCCGAGATGTTGACCGGCACGTCGAAGACGGGGGCCAGGTCAGAGGCGGTCTTGTCGCTGAGCTCGACCGGCAGTTCGGAGGCCAGCATGGCGCTTCCGAATTCGTCGAGCGGGAGATTGTCTTCGGCCATCTTAGTCAGCCTTCGCTGGGTAATCTTGCTAAGTGAACAGGGGTTCGGCGTGGAGGCCTTCGGCGGCGATCGCCGCTTCCAGCGCTTCGGCGACGCGCTGAGCGGCGCCTTCCGGGTCGAAGGCCGCGCGGCCCTCGCCCCAGTCGAAAGTGAAGGCCGCGGGGGCCATAGCGCCGTCGGCGCGGGCGACGATCTGGCCTTGGAAGCCGATCTGAACCGCCACGTGCTCCAGCGCCTGCTGGGTGCGCTCCTCCAGCTCGGGCGAGACCCGGACGAAGATGCGCGGTTGGGCCTCGACCTCGCGGGCCAGGGCCTCGAGGGCCGCCGTGACCGGGGCCTCGGGGAAATGGGTCAGGGCCGCGTCGGCGATCTTGCGGCCGCAGGCCAGGGCCAGCATGGCCGAGCCTTCGCGGTGTTCGTGGGCGACGTGAGTCAGGGTCTCGAACGCCTGCTGCACGGCGTGGGCGACTTCGCCCAGGGCCTGGGCGGCCTCCTGCTCGGCGCGGGCCACGGCCGAGCGCTCGCCGTCCTGGTAGGCCTGGGCCTTGGCCGCCTCGACCTCCTCGAGGGTGAAGTTCTTCTTCACCTTCGGCGGCGTGTAGGAACCGCCGCGGTCGTCGAAGACCGTGTCGAAGCCAAATCTGCGGTGAGGGGTGTCGTTCATGCCATCCGCCTCAGTAGATCAGCTCGTCGTCGCCGCCGGAGCCGGCCAGCATGATCTCGCCCTTGGCGGCCAGATCCTTGGCGACCTGCACCATGCCCACCTGGGCGGCGTCGACGTCCTTCAGGCGCACGGGGCCCATGCTTTCCATGTCCTCGCGCATGATCTTGGCGGCGCGTTCCGACATGTTCGAGAAGAACAGGTCGCGCAGCTTGTCCGAGGCGCCCTTCAGGGCCAGGGCCAGCTGTTCCTTGCTGGTGCCGCGCAGCAGGGTCTGGATGCCGCCCGGGTCCAGCTTGGCCAGATCCTCGAACACGAACATCAGGGCGCGGATCCGCTCGGCGGCCTCGCGATTGCGCTCTTCCAGCGCGGCGATGAAGCGGGCCTCGGTTTGGCGGTCGAAGTTGTTGAAGATCTCGGCCATCATCTCGTGGCTGTCGCGCTTGGACGTGCGCGCCAGGTTCGACATGAATTCGGTGCGCAGGGTCATCTCGATCTTGTCGAGGATCTCGCGCTGCACCGGCTCCATCCGCAGCATGCGGGTGACGCATTCCAGGGCGAAGTCTTCCGGCAGGCAGGCCAGCACGCGGGCGGCGTGATCGCTCTTCACCTTCGACAGCACCACCGCGACGGTCTGCGGGTATTCGTTCTTCAGATAGTTGGCGAGCACGGCCTCGTTCACGTTGCCGAGCTTGTCCCACATGGTTCGACCCGCCGGACCGCGGATCTCTTCCATCAGGGCGTCGACCTTCTCCTGCGGCATGAACGCCGCCAGCAGGCGCTGGGTCTGTTCGTACGAGCCCATGATCGCGCCCGTCGAGCTCATGCCCGAGACGAACTCGACCAGCAGCTCTTCCACGACGGAGGCGGACACCGTGCCCAGGCCGGCCATGGCCTGGGAGACTTCCTTGATCTCCTCGTCGTCCAGGGCTTCCCAGATCTTGGTGTGATCCTCGCCGAGGGCGAGCAGAACAATCGCGGCCTTTTCGGGCCCCGACAGGTTCTTCACGTCGTTGACGGCGGCTTTCATGGCCATCAGTTCGACTCGTGCAGCCAGTTACGGAGGATCGCGACCGACTCGTCGGGATGCTTCTCGACGAACTCGGAGACGCGCTTGATCGACGAGGCCTTAACCTGACCCTCGATCTTGGCGATGTCGATGCGCTGGTCGATGTCGCTGCCCATCGGGCCGGCGATCGCCATCGGCTCGCCGGTCTGATCGACCACGACCTGCTGCTGGGTGCCGTCCGACAGGGTGACCAGGCGGGTGACCGTCTGCCCCGTGGGGCCGGCCAGGGCCATCTGGCCGGGGGCCGGGGCGGACAGGTTCTTGATGAACGGGCGGACCGCGAACAGCATGACCAGCAGGGCCACGACGCCCAGGATCCCCAGTTCGGCGAAGCGCATGATGTCGTTCTTGTCGAAGCCGGCCAGCAGGCCCTGCTTTTCCAGGCCTTGGTCTTCGGGCTGCGGGAACTTGATGTTGGTGACCTTGACCTGGTCGCCGCGGGCGGCGTCGAAGCCGACGGCGGTCTTCACCAGTTCCTCGATCTGCGCGATCTCCTCGGCGGTGCGCGGGGTATAGGCGCCCGGCTTGCCGTCCTTGCCGGCGGGCGCGGTGATCCCGTCGATGGCGACGGCCACGGCGACCTTCTTGATCGTGCCCGGCTCCTGGATCGTGGTCTTCACCGACTTGGAGATCTCGTAGTTGGTGACGCTCTCGTTCTGGTTCGAGCGCGAGCCCAGCTGCTGGAAGCCGTTGGCGCCCTGGCCGCCGGGCACGTTGGCCGCCGCGGTGACACCCGAGGTGTCGTCGTTCTTGGTCTCGCTGTTGCCGGCTTCGTTGGTGCTTTCCGAACGGATCACCTGGCCGTCGGGGTCGAAGCGCTCTTCCTGGGTGGTGACGCGGTTCAGGTCCAGGTCGGCGGTGACGTTGACCCTCGCCTTGCCGGGACCGAGGACGCCTTCGATCATGTCCTTGACGGTCTTGGCGATGCGGGCCTCGGCCTCGGTGCGGCGGTCGGCGGCTTCCTTGCCAGCCAGGCTCTCGTCGCTGGGGGCCGACAGGGTCTTGCCGTGCTGGTCGATGACCGCGACCTTCTCGGCCTTCATGTTCGGGACCGACGAGGACACCAGGTTCTGGATGGCGCGGACCATGTCGGTAGCCGGCTCGCGGGCCCCGACGCCGATGGTGACGGCGGCCGACGGCTGCTCGGCGTCCTCCTCGAACAGCTGGCGCTTGGGCAGCACCAGGTGGACGCGGACGCTGTTGACGCCCTGCATGGCCTTGATGGTGCGTTCCAGCTCGCCCTGCAGGGCGCGTTGACGGTTCAGCTGCTGGACGAAGTCGGTCTGACCCAGCGCGTTGTTGCCGTCGAAGATTTCGTAGCCGATCGAGCCCGAGCTCACGAGGCCCTTGCCGGCGACCATCAGGCGGGCGCTGGCGACCTTGTCGCGCGCCACCATGATCGTCGAGCCGTCGCCCTTGGCTTCGTACTTGATGCCGGCCTGGTCGAGCGCCGCAGTGACTTCCGAGGCTTCCTTCAGGTCCAGGTTCGAATAGAGCAGCTCATTGGGCTCCCTGCCCATGAACATGACCAGCGCCACCAGCACGGCGACGACACCGGCGCCGACGCCGAGCATCGCGGCCAAGCGCCCGACGCCGAAACGCTGAATTGAACCTAGAAAGCTTTCCACGAAGCCCCATCCCCTGCTCAACGCCCCCGGAGGGACGCCCGACGTCCGAACGAAAACCGTCCGTCGGTAGGCAGGATTTACCCAGTTCAAGGTAAACGAGGCGTTTATATTTGGCCGTCGGAGGGGCTTCCGATGGCGCCAAAACGTCGCGGCCGCGCCCTTTCGGGCGCGGCCGCTGAACGTCTTCAACCCCTTTTGGCGCAAGGCCCGCGGGGTTTTTAGGCGCGATGAGGGGCGGTCACATTAACGCACCCTTCAAAACGCGACCTTTAACGGTACTGCTGAATCCGCGTCGTGCGCAGACCCGCCAGGCCGTGCCGGTCGATCGACTGCTGCCAGGCGAGGAATTCCTCGTTGGTCAGCTTGTAGCGATCGCACGCCTCGTCGAGCGAGAGGAGACCCCCGCGGACGGCGGCGACGACCTCTGCCTTGCGCCGGATCACCCAACGCTGGGTTTCCGGAGGCGGCAAATCGGAGAGAGTTAGAGGCGCGCCGGTCGGACCGATCACGTACTTCTCACCCCGGCTGTTCGTGCGCTGCTGCTGCAACATGGCTTTACGCCTTTCCACAACCATCACTGTTGAAGGCCACTATAGGCGCCGCCTAATAACAGCGGCTTAATTCCAATAGTAA
>NZ_JBFUJD010000019.1:0-65291 GCF_056401555.1 Caulobacter sp. P4_E5 | reverse complement strand
GCCCTCGGCCTGCAGCGCCTTGAACACCTTGCCGAACTCGCCGAGGCCGACCTCCTGGCCCGGATAGCGGCTCAAGGAGGGGTCTGCGAAGCTTCGCAGACGCATGACCGAGAAGGCCCGCCCAGCGGCCTCGCAATGGGCGGCCAACTCGACGGGAAGCGCTCCGCCGCCGGCGATCAGACCAAGCTTGCGCATGACGGAGAGTCTAGACCTCGCGCTCGGGCAGGCAAAGCGGGCGGTTGGCGTCGGCCCGGATGAAGTCGACGATCTCCATCACCTCGGTATTGCCCGCGTGGATCTCGGCGACATCATCGAGACGCTCCTGGAACGTGCCTTCGTCGGCGAACATCAGGCGATAGGCCGCGCGCAGGGCGTTGATCGTCTCGCGCGAGAATCCCCGGCGCTTGAGCCCGACCAGGTTCAGGCCCTCGAGGTGAGCATGGTTGCCCCAGACCGAGCCGTACGGAATGACATCCTTGGTCACCGCGGCCAGGCCGCCGATGAAGCTGTAGCGGCCAATGCGCGAGAACTGGTGCGCGGCGGCCAGGCCGCCCATGAACACGTAGTCGCCGATGGCCACGTGGCCACCCAGGGTCGCGCCCTTGGCCAGCACCACGAAATCGCCGACCGAGCAGTCGTGGGCCACGTGCGAACCGACCATGTAGAGGCCGTCCGAGCCGATCGTGGTCACGCCCTTCCCCGAGGCCGTGCCCGTGTGCATGGTCACGTGTTCGCGGATGATGTTGCGCGGGCCGATCAGGAGTTCAGTGCGCTCGCCCTTGTGGCCCAGGTGCTGGGGCGGTCCGCCCAGATTGGCGAACGGATGCACGACGCACCCTTCGCCCAACGTCGTCGCGCCTTCCACCACCACGTGCGATAGCAGGCGGACGCCCGCCTCCAGGGTCACGTCCGGGCCGACGATGCTGTAGGGCCCGATCTCGACGTCCGAGGCGATCTTGGCTTCGGGCGCGACGATGGCGGTGGGGTGGATGGTCATGCCTTGGGTCCCGTATCGACCACCATGGCGGCGAACTCGGCCTCGGCGGCGACCTTGTCACCGACCTTGGCCACGCCCTTGAACTTGAAGATGGACGAACGGGCGCGGACGACCTCGACCTCCATGCGGATCACGTCGCCGGGACGCACGGGATTGCGGAAGCGGGCGTTGTCGACCGACATGAAGAAGATGGTCTTGCCTTCGGTGTCGACTTCCAGCGACTTGCTCATCAGCACCGCGCCCGTCTGGGCCAGGGCCTCGATGATCAGCACGCCCGGCATCACCGGATTGCCCGGGAAGTGGCCTTGGAAGAAGGGCTCGTTGATCGTCACGCACTTGATGCCGACGATCGACTTGTGTGGCTCATAGGCCTCGGCCCGGTCGACCAGCAGGAACGGATAGCGGTGCGGAATGCGCGCCAGGATCTCCGCGATGTCGATGTCGGTCCGCACCGCTTGTTCGGCGTTCTGGCCCATACTCAGCCCCTCGTCCCTCGGCCGCCCGCCATGCGGGACAGCCATGCGGTCTCCCGGAGCCACCGCTTGAGCGGCCGCGCCGGAAAGCCCGTCCAAGTTTCACCTTCCGGCACGTCCTTGAACACCGAGGCGGCTGCCCCGATGCTCGCGCCCGAGCCGATGTTCAAGTGGTCGGCGACGCCGGCCTTGCCGCCGAACGCGACGCCGTCGCCGACGATCGTGCTGCCCGACAGCCCCGTATAGGCCGCCAGCACGCAATTGCGCCCCACACGGACGTTGTGCGCGACATGCACGAGGTTGTCGATCTTGGTGTTCTCGCCGATCGTGGTGTCGGCGAAGGCGCCTCGGTCGACGCAGCTGTTGGCGCCGATCGTCACGTTGTCCTGGATCACTACCCGGCCCAGCTGCGGCAGGTCGACCATACCGCCCGGACCGATCGCGGCGCCGAAACCCGCCTCGCCCAGCACCGCGCCGGCCGAAACCGACACCCGGTCGCCCAGCAGAGCAAAGCCGATCACCGCGTTGGGACCGATCACGCAGTCCCGGCCGATCAGCACGCCCGGGCCGATCACGGCGCCAGGACCGATGCGGGTGCCCCGTCCGATCCGCGCGCCCTGCCCAATCGCCACGTTCGGGGACAATAGGACGCCGTCCTCCAGCGCCGCCTCCGGGTGGACGGCGGGCGCGGACGGATCATGGCGGCGCGGTGCATGCAGGCGTCCGACCGCCGCGGCCCAGGCCGCTTGCGGATGCTTAGTCACCAGGACGGCGCAGGTCGCAGGCAGAAGCTCGCGATGCTCCGGACGCGCGAAACAGGCTCCGGCCCGTGTTGCCGCCGCGGCCTCCTTGCGCTTGGCGTCGGAAAAGAACGTGACCGCCTCGGCGTCGGCCGCGTCGAGCGGCGCGGCGTGAGCGATCAGGCGGTCACCCCAGGCCGCGTCCGCCAGTTCGGCGGCGCCGGCCCGGGCCAACTCGGAAAGCGATGCCGGACCCAGGCTGTCAAAAAAACGCGGGTCCGGCATGGTTCCTCACGGCGAAAACGTTCCCCTAGGTAAACCCAAAGGAGACGATTCGCTTACTTGTTGGTGGGCTGCAGCGGCTGAGCGCCCGGGACCTGCTGGTCCAGACGTTCGCGGTCGAAGGTCAGGGTCTTGATGCGACCATCGAGCGCGGCGACCACAGCGTCGGTGATGTCCATCGACGGATTGGCCAGCATCACCGATTCACGGTCGAGCAGGATGCTGCACTTCTGGGCCTGGTAGACCTGCTTGATCGGCGTATCGAGCTCTTGATAGACGCGCGACAGCGCCTTCTGCTCGGTCGCTTCGACTTCCTTCTGACGCAGCTGGCCCTTGCGCTGCCAGGCGTTGGCCTTGACCTGAAGAGCCGCCGCCTGCTGCTCGAGGGCGTCCTGAGCCGTGGTCGCCTTCTTGGCGTCCAGAGCCTTGCCTTCATTTTCCAGGGCCGTGCGCTCGCCGCCCAGCTCGGCGTTGACCTGCTGGGTGATGGTCGACAGGCGCGCGGAAACAGCCTTGCCGACCTGCGACCGGGCGACGGCGCCTTGGCTCGAAAGGATGCAGACGCCCGGCAGGGCCGGACCATGAGTAACGGCCGGAGCGGCCGGCGCCGCAGGAGCGGTCTGGGCCGAGGCGCTGGTCGCGATGGCGAGAGCGACGACGCTGGACGCGGCCGCGGACAGGAACTTGGACATGTTTATTGGAACCTTGTGGAGGTGGAGAACCGGAACGTTTCGGTTCGGTCGTAGCTTTCCTTGGCCAAAATGCGGCTGAAATCGAACCGAATGGGACCCATGGGGGACTTCCAGTCGATCGAGATACCAGCCGTCGCACGCAGGCCGAGGTTGTCCTTGATGTTCGGATCGAAGACGCCAGGCGACTTCTGACGATCCACATCATCCAGCAGACCGGCCGTACCCACGTCGCTGAACAGGGCGGCCTTGATGCCGTACTGCTCGGGCAGGAAGGTCGGAACGGTCAGCTCGAAGGTGCTGATGGCGTAAAGCTTGGCGCCCATCGAGTTGTTCGTGCTCGAAATGTCGCGTGGACCGATACCGGCGATCTCGAAGCCGCGGAACGAGGTGCCGCCGCGATAGAAGCGGTCGTTGATGCGGACGTTGTCGCCGCCCCAGCCCTCGATATAGCCGAACGAGCCGGTCGCGCTGAACACCAGGTCCTTGGTGAAGCCGTGGTACCAGCCGGCGTCGGCTTCGGTCTTCAGGTACTTCACGTCGCCGCCCACGCCGGCCAGGTCCTGGTTCAGGTCGGCGAACCAGCCGCGGGTCGGGTTGATCGGATCGTTGCGCTTGTCGATGCGCAGGCCGTAGCCGATCAGCGAGGTGATGTAAGCGCCGCGCTGTAGGCAGAGGATCTGCGACACCGAACCGCTGGTGCAGAGGCTGTCGGCGACGCTGACGTCGTCCTGACGGATCGTGTAGCGCAGGCTCATCGACGAGTCGTTGGTCAGCGGGAAGCCGAAGCGGACGTCGCCGCCGACCGACTTGGTGTCATAGGCCGCGTAGTCCGACAGGTCATAGCGGAAGGTGTACAGGTTCACGCCCGCCACCAGGTTCCGGCCCAGGAAGCGCGGCTCGCTGAAGCCGAAGTCGATCTGCTGGCGCAGCGAACCGACCGAGGCGCGGGCGCGCAGGTTCTGGCCGCGACCGCGGAAGTTCCGCTCGGTGATGCCGACGTCAAGCACCAGCTTGTCCACCGAGCTGTAACCGGCGCTGAACGACAGTTCGCCCGTCGGCTGTTCCTCGACCTTGACCCTCAGGCTGGTTCGGTCCGGGGCCGAGCCGGGGGTGTCCTCGATCTCGACTTCCTTGAAGAAGCCCAGGCGGCGGATGTTGTTCTTCGAGCGGTCGACCAGCACGCGGTTGTAGGCGTCGCCTTCAGCGACCTCCAGCTCGCGGCGCAGGACGTAGTCCAGGGTGCGGGTGTTGCCGACGATGTCGATGCGGTCGACATAGACGCGCGGCCCTTCGCGAACCTTGAAGACGACGTCGACGGTCTTGGTCTCACGGTTGGGCACATAGCGCGGCACCACGTCCACGAAGGCGAAGCCGGCCGCACCCGCCGCGAAGGTCAGGGCGTCGGTGGCCTGCTCGATGCGCTCGTCTTCGTAGAGCTGGCCAGTACGGATCGGCAGGATCTGGGCCAGCAGGTTGCCGTCCAGCTTCTTCAATTCGGTTTCGACGGTGACCTTGCCGAACTTGTATTTCGGGCCTTCATCGAGCGTGTAACTGACGGCGAAGCCGTTCTTGTCCGGGGCCAGTTCGGCCACCGAGGAGACCACGCGGAAGTCGAAATAGCCGCGGTTGCGATAGAACTTGCGCAGCTGCTCGCGGTCGTACTCGATCCGGTCGGGGTCGTAATTGTCGTTGCTGGTCAGGATCTTGTACCAGCGGCTTTCCTTGGTCACGACCACGTCGCGCAGATCGTTGTCCGAGTACTCGCTGTTACCCAGGAAGTTGATCCCCAGCACGCCACTCTTGGGGCCTTCGCTGATTTCAAACACCAGATCGACGCGCTTTTGCGGCAGCTCGACCACCTTGGGGGTCACGGTCGCCGAAATGCGGCCCGAGCGGCGGTAGAGTTCGATGATGCGTTGGACGTCGGCTTGGACCTTGGCGCGGGTGAAGATGCCGCGCGGACGGATCTGGACCTCGTCCTTCAGCTTGTCTTCCTTCAGGGACGAATTCCCCTCAAAGACCACTTGGTTGATGATCGGGTTCTCGACGACCTTCACGATCAAGTCGCCGCCTTGCATTTCGATCTTCACGTCGGCGAACAGGTCGGTGCGCGCCAGGGTCTTCAACGCCAAGTCGAGGCGCTGGGAATCGACCGTGTCGCCCGGCTGGATCGGCAGATACGACAGCACCGTGCCCTGCTCGATCCGCTCGTTGCCCTGCACCAGGATGCGCTGGACCTGCACCGTCTGAGTGGCCTGGGCGAAGGCCTGCTGCGGGGCCGTCAAGGCCGTCGAGCCGAGGAGCAGCGCCACACCGGTGGCGAACGCGGCGCTATGGGCGCGAAGTTTGTTCATGTGACCAATCATGGGCGGAGGGCGGGCGTTCACGTGAACAGGCCGCCGATGAATTTGAACACGTCGTAGCGGTTAAGGTCGTTCCACGCCGCGAACAGCATGAAACCCAGGATCAAGGCAAGCCCCGCGCGGAAGCCGGCCGCCTGGAAATCCGCTCGTAGAGGTCGCTTGGCCACGGCTTCGTAGGCGTACATCAGCAGATGTCCGCCATCCAGGACCGGGATCGGCAGCAGATTCATGAAGCCGATGCTGACCGACAGGCTGGCGATCAACAGCATGGACGAGACAAACACCCGCAGCACCATGGTGGCGACGTTGGGCGCCCCCTCGGCGCTGGCCTTGGTCACCGCGCCGGCGGTGTGGCCGATGCCGATCAGGCCGCTAATCTGGTCGGCGGGCAGCTGGCCGGTGACGAGGCGACCCAGATAGAAGCCGATGGTCTTGATCATGCCCCAGACCTCGACGGTGGCGTCGGGGACAGCGCCGAGCACGGTCGAGCGCTTCAGGTGGGTCATGCCGGCGTTGCCGATGCCCAGGCGACTGACCTTGCTGCGGCCCGAGAAGCGGTCAGTCGTCTCGATCAGGCGCGGCGTCGCGTTCAGGTGGACCTCGCGGCCGTCGCGCTTGACGGTGAAGTCGACCGCCAGGTTGGCGCGCAGGCCGATATAGTTCTGCAAGGTCTGGAAGCTGTCGATCTTGCGGCTGTCGGCCTTCAGGATCGTGTCGCCAACCCGGAAACCGGCGGCCTCGGCGGCGCTGCCCCGCTCGACGCTGGTGACGACCGGGGTCGAACGCGGCGTCCCGATCATCACCAGGAAGACGGCCATGATCAGGATGGCCAGGATGAAGTTCGACACCGGACCCGCCGCGGCGATGATCGCCCGCTGCCAGACCGGCTTGAAGTGGAAGTAGCGGGTCTCCGCCCCCTGCCCTTCTCGCGCCACGATCGAGGCGCGCATGGCTTCCAGGTTGTCCTGGTCGGGCACGCTGGCGGCGTTCTCGTCGCCGAGGAAGCGGACATAGCCRCCCAGCGGGATCGAGGCGATGCGCCACTCCACGCCATGCTTGTCGCGCCAGGACACCAACGGCGGGCCGAAGCCCAGCGAGAAGCAGTCGATGGCCACCCCGCACGCGCGGGCGGCCCAGTAGTGGCCCAGCTCGTGGATGGTGACCACGACGGACAGCACGAAGACCGTGGAAAGGATGATGATCAATACGTCGGTCATTAGGTTTGGCCGGTCCCCCGGATCAGAGCCGGCGATGCTTTTGCGCGACAACCTCGGCCGCAATGCGGCGAGCGCTGGCGTCGATCATCATCGCATTGTCGACAGCGTCACTATCGGTGCCGGAAAGGCCGCCAAGACTATTCATACGCTCTAAGGTCCCCGCCACCGAGGCGGCAATATCGAGAAAGCCAATCCGCCGGTCAAGGAAAGCGGCGACCGCCACCTCATTGGCGGCATTCATGGCCGCCGGAGCGCCTCCGCCCAGGCGCAGCGCCTCGCGCGCGATGTCGATCGACGGGAAGCGCTCCAGGTCGGGCGATTCGAAGGTCAGCTGCCCATAGGCGGCCAGATCCAGGCGCGGCGCGGGCCATGGCAGCCGGTCGGGCCAGGCGAAGGCGCAGGCGATCGGCGCGCGCATGTCCGGCGGGCCCAGTTGGGCCAAGGTCGAGCCGTCGGCGTATTCCACCAGGCTATGGATCACGGACTGGGGGTGAATCACGACGTCGACACGGTCTTCCGGGGTCCCGAACAGGTACGAGGCCTCGATCATCTCGAGGCCCTTGTTCATCATGGTCGCGGAATCGACCGAAATCTTGGCGCCCATCGACCAGTTGGGATGGGCGATCGCCTGCTCGGGCGTGGCGGCGGCCATCGCCGCCTTGTCCCAGGTGCGGAACGGACCGCCCGAAGCGGTCAGGATCAGGCGCGCCACGCGATGGGCGCAGGCTGGTTGCAGGACCTGGAAGATCGCCGAGTGCTCGGAATCGACCGGGATCACCGAGCCGCCGGCCGCCTTGGCGATGGCCAGCAGAGCCGGGCCGGCGCAGACGAGGCTCTCCTTGTTGGCCAGGGCGATCGTCGCGCCAGTGCGGGCCGCGGCCAGGGTCGGGGCAAGGCCCGCTGCGCCGACGATGGCCGACATGACCCAGTCCGCGCCCAACGCGGCGGCCTCGCTGATCGCGGCCGCGCCGGCGGCGGCGCGTACGCCGGTTCCGGCCAGGCCGTCCTTCAGGGCCGAAAACTGGGTCTCGTCCTCGATGACCGCCAGTTGGGGCCGCCAGCGCAGGGCCTGCTGGATCAGGCGCTCGACATTGCGCCCGGCCGTCAGCGCCAGGATCTCGACCGGCGCACCAGACTCTTCGAAGAGGCTCAGGGTCGAGAGGCCGATCGATCCGGTCGAGCCCAGCACCACCACCTTACGTGGGGAGGTCAATGGGCCCATCCCCAGTGGTCGATCAGGCGGATGGCGGCGACGACGATCGCCGCGAACATCAGGCCGTCGACGCGGTCCAGCAGGCCGCCGTGACCGGGAATGATGTCGCCGCTGTCCTTGACGCCGAAGCGGCGCTTGAGGATCGACTCCCACAGGTCTCCGGCCATGGTCGCCAGGCCGCCCAGCAGACCGACCAGGGCCGCCGCCGGCCAGACCAGGCGCAGATGGGCCAGTTCGGAGACGATGATCGCGCCGATCGTGGCCGCCACCAGGCCCCCGACGAAGCCGGACCAGGTCTTGTTGGGCGAGATCTGGGGCCACAGCTTGGGCCCCTTGAAGATACTGCCGGCCACATAGGCGAAGATGTCGGCGAACCAGGTGACCACGAACAGCAACAGGGTCCACCACAGGCCATCGGGCAGCGAGCGCACCCAGACCAGGGCGATGACGGCCGGGGCGATATAGACGACGCCATAGGCCGCGTCGGCCCGCCGCTCGACCGCGCCGCGCGCGATCAAGCCCGCCAGGAAGGCCCCGACCAGCACGACCGACCAGGCGATGAAGAAGTGATGCAGGAATCCGGCGAGGACGGCAGCGGCGCAGAACAGGCCGACCACGACCCCGACCGCCCTCGGCGCCTTGGGTGCGCTGATCTTGCCCCACTCGCGGGCCAGCAGAGCCACACAGACCAGGGCCAGGGCCAGGATCCAGTAGCCGCCCAGCCAGACGGCGGCCACGACCGTGGGTACGAGCACGGTGGCCGAAACCACACGCATCCGTAGATTGCCCCAGTTGAAGCGCTTAGCCGGCGACGGCGACGTCATCGGCCGCGATTCCTCCATAACGTCTGTCCCGCCGGCGATAGTCGGCAATGGCCGCGGCCAGCGCCTCGGGGCCGTAGTCGGGCCATAGCACGTCCTGAAACACCAGTTCGGCGTAGGCGCAGTCCCACAGCAGGAAGTTGGAGATCCGGCGCTCGCCGCTGGTGCGCACGATCAGGTCTGGCGGCGGGGCCGCGGCCGTCGACAGGAACCGCTCGAACGTCTCCTCGGTCAGGTCCGAGGGCTTGGCCTCGCCCCGCGCCACCTTCTCGGCGAAGGCCCGCGCCGCGTCGGCGATATCGGCCTGGCCGCCATAGTTGAAGGCCACCTGCAAGGTGAATTCGGTATTGGCCTCGGTGCGCCGTTCGGCCCGCTCGATCACCTCGGCGATATCGGCCGACAGGCCGGTGCGGCGACCAATGATCCGGACGCGGACTCCGGCCTTGGCCAAACGTTCGAGGTCTGATTCGACGTAGGCCTTCAGCAGGTTCATCAGCTCGGAGACCTCGTGCGCCGGACGGCGCCAGTTCTCGGTCGAGAAGCCGAAGACCGTCAGCACGCCGACGTTCTGGCTCTGAGCGCCCTCGACGGTGCGCTTCAGGGCGTTGACCCCGGCGCGATGGCCGAGGACGCGCGGCATCCCCCGCTGCTTCGCCCAGCGGCCGTTGCCATCCATGATAATGGCCACGTGCAGACGTTGATCGGACGCATCGCCCCCGGCGCGCGTCGAAACGTTCTGCAGACCGGTGGTCGCCGGCATTCGCTTCAACCTTCCCTCGTCGCCTCCCCACTAATTCCCAGGGAAGGCGATCAAACCTGCATGATCTCTTGTTCTTTGATTTTCAAGGCCTCGTCGACCCGCTTGATGGCGTCGTCGGTCATCTTCTGGACCTCGGTCTCCATCTTCTTGCGCTCGTCCTCGGCGATCGCCCCGTCCTTTTCGGCCTTCTTCAGGTCGTCATTGGCGTCGCGACGGACATTGCGGACCGCGATCTTCTGCTGCTCGGCGTATTTGCCGGCCAACTTGGAGAGCTCCTTGCGGCGCTCCTCGGTCGGCGGCGGAAGCGGAATACGCAGGTTCTGGCCTTCGACGACCGGATTCAGGCCCAGGCTGGAAGCGCGAATGGCCTTCTCGACCGCGACGACAACGCCCCGGTCCCAGACGCTGACATTGATCTGGCGCGGCTCGGGCACGCTGACCGAGGCCACCGCGTTCAACGGCGTGGTCGAGCCATAGGCCTCGACCATGATCTGATCCAGCAGACTGGCCGACGCGCGGCCGGTGCGCAGGCTGCTGAATTCTTCCTTCAGGGCGACGATGGCCTTGTCCATGCGATCGCGGTAGCGCGAGAGGACGGGTTTTTCGGCGGCGGCCATGACGGGCTCTCCTCGCTGTTTTCTAAGATTCAGGCGGTGCGGTCTTCAGAGACCACGGTGTGGGTCCCCTCGCCTCGCAGGACGTTCAGCAGATTGCCGCGGCCCTTGATCGAGAAGACGATGATCGGAATGTTGCTGTCGCGCATCAGCGCGACGGCCGAGGCGTCCATGACCCGCAGATCCTTGGCCAGGACGTCCATGTAGCTCAGGCGATCGTAACGCTGGGCCGACGGATCCTTCTTCGGGTCGGCCGTATAGACGCCGTCGACGCTGGTGCCCTTGAACAGGGCGTCGCACTGCATCTCAGCCGCCCGCAGGGCCGCGGCGGTGTCGGTGGTGAAGAACGGATTGCCGGTGCCGGCGGCGAAGATCACCACCCGCCCCTTTTCGAGGTGACGCTGGGCGCGGCGGCGGATGTAGGGCTCGCAGACCGTGGCCATCGGGATGGCCGACTGCACGCGGGTCTGGACGCCGATGCGTTCCAGCGCGTCCTGCATGGCCAGGGCGTTCATCACCGTCGCCAGCATGCCCATATAGTCGGCGCTCGAGCGCTCCATGCCCTTGGCCGCGCCGGCCATGCCGCGGAAGATGTTGCCGCCGCCGATCACCAGGCACAGCTCGACGCCGGACTTGACGATCTCGGCCACGTCGTCGGCGACGGATTGGACGGTGTTGGTGTCGATGCCGTAGGGCGTGTCGCCCATCAGGACCTCGCCCGACACTTTCAGCAGGATGCGGCGGTATTTCTGAGGTGCGCTGGTATCGGACATGGGACCGCTATTCCTGAGTCGTCGGCACGCACATTACGTGCGTTCTATAGAAGTGGGACGTGTTTTGCCAACCGGGGTCGCCCTTTGACGCGGGCGCCGCGTGGCGGGCGCAAAAAGGGCGCGGCGCGCGTCTAAACGCGCCGCGCCCTGATTGTTTGCCGAGGGCGCGAAAGCCCTCGACGACAGGCTTAGGCCTGGCCGGTCATCGAAGCGACTTCGGCGGCGAAGTCGTCGGTCTTCTTTTCCACGCCTTCGCCCAGGGCGAGACGGGTGAAGCCCTTCACGGTGATCGGCGCGCCCAGGGTCTTGCCGGTCTCGGCGACCAGTTGCTCGACCGTCTGGTCCGGGTTCATGACGAAGGCCTGCTTCAGCAGCACGACTTCTTCCAGGAACTTGCGGATGCGGCCTTCGATCATCTTCTCGATGACCGCCGGCGGCTTGCCCGACTCCAGCGCCTGCTCGGTGAACACGGCCTTTTCCCGCTCGATGGCGGCCGGGTCCAGATCATCCGGCGACAGCGACAGCGGGGCGGTCGCGGCGACGTGCATGGCGATCTTGCGGCCCAGCTCGCGCAGGGCGGCCTTGTCGCCGGTCGACTCGAGGGCGACCAGCACGCCGATGCGGCCGAGGTCCGGCGCGACGGCGTTGTGGATGTACGAAGCCACCACGCCGTTCTCGACCGTCCACTGGGCGGCGCGACGAACCATCATGTTCTCGCCGATCGTGGCGATCAAGTTGGTCAGGTGGTCTTGCACGCTTTCGCCGCCGGCCAGCTTGGCGCCGTTGACAGCGTCGATCGAACAGTCGGTCGCGACCGCCGCTTGGGCGATCTGGCGAGCGGCGCTCTGGAACAGGTCGTTGCGGGCGACGAAGTCGGTCTCGGCGTTCACCTCGACGACGGCGGCGGTTTCACCGGCGCCCTGCTCGGCCGCGGCGATGGCCACCAGGCCCTCGGCGGCGGCGCGATCGGCCTTCTTGGCGGCCTTGGACAGGCCCTTGGCGCGCAGCCAGTCGATGGACGCTTCGATGTCGCCGTTGTTCTCCGTCAGCGCCTTCTTGCAGTCCATCATGCCGACGCCGGACTTTTCGCGCAGTTCCTTGACCAGCGCAGCCGTGATCTCAGCCATGGAATATCTCCATATTCAAACGGTTAGCGACCGGGCTTGTCGCCCGCCATATTCGCAAAGAGTAGCGACCGGGCTTCTAGCCCGGTCGCATGTCAGGGTCGCGACGGCCTCCGCGTTCCGGCCGAGCCGGGCGGAGGCGCGTGGGAAATCAGCCTTCGGCCGATTCCGGAGCCGCTTCGACGGCGGCTTCCGGAGCGGCTTCAGCAGCCGCTTCTGGGGCGGTCGCTTCCGGGGCAGCGGCTTCCGGAGCGGTCTCGACAACGGCTTCCGGGGCAGCAGCTTCCGGGATCGGTTCCGGGATCGGTTCCGGAGCCAGAGCGCGAGCCAGGGCCGGCTCGGTCGGGTTCACGGCGGCGCCCAGGTCGACGCCCGAACCGGCTTGGCCAGCGGCCAGGCCGTCCAGAACCGCATCCGCGATCAGGTCGCAGTACAGCTGCAGGGCGCGGGCGGCGTCGTCGTTACCCGGGATCGGATAGGTGATGCCGTCCGGATCGCAGTTGGTGTCGAGGATGGCGACGACCGGAATGTTCAGCTTGCGGGCTTCCAGGATCGCGATCGCTTCCTTGTTGGTGTCGATCACGAACATGATGTCGGGGATGCCGCCCATGTCCTTGATGCCGCCCAGCGACAGCTCCAGCTTGTCGCGTTCGCGAGTCAGCTGCAGCAGTTCCTTCTTGGTGCGGCCTTGGCCTTCGCCGGCCAGAACGCCTTCCAGCTCGCGCAGACGAGCGATCGAGCCCGAGACGGTGCGCCAGTTGGTCAGGGTGCCGCCGAGCCAGCGGTGATTCACATAGTACTGAGCGCAGCGCTTGGCGGCCGTGGCGACCGGGTCGCTGGCCTGGCGCTTGGTGCCGACGAACAGCACGCGGCCGCCGGCGGCGGCGACTTCACGAACCTTCACCAGGGCCTGGTGCAGCAGCGGAATCGACTGCGACAGGTCGATGATGTGGATGTTCGAGCGCGAACCGAAGATGTAGCGGTCCATCTTCGGGTTCCAGCGGTGCGTCTGGTGACCGAAGTGGGCGCCGGCTTCCAGGAGCTGACGCATGGAGAATTCGGGAAGAGCCATCGGGCCTATATCCTTTTTCCGGTTGAACCTCCGCGGACACCCCCGTTCCAGACCATTCTGGAGCGGGACCGGAACGGCGACGCCGGGATGTCTCCCCGGTCGCAACCGAACGTCCACGTGTGGAATGGGCGGGCAAATAGGCTTTCAGCGGACAAAAAGCAAGCCCTCGACGTATGAGCTATGCACCGGTCGCTCGGCGCGAAAGACCGCGAACCGGCCTTCGCATCGTCGAAATGCCGCCATCTCTCCACAGGAGATTGGGGTGGGCTTCGCCGGATCTACACACAGGCATGCCCCAATGCCTTCGCCTTCGCTCCGGAGGCGAGCGGAGATCCTGGCCATGCTCGCCGTGTTCGACCTGGACGGAACCCTGCTGGACGGCGACTCCACGGCCCTGTGGCTCTGGGACCGGGTTCGCCGCTCGCCGCTCCGTGGCTTGGCCGTCCTGGTCGTCGCTCCAGTCGCCCTTCCCATGGTGGCCCTGCCCTGTACTCGCCGCGCCGGGGCCTCGATCCTGCTGTGGATCGCCACCGTCGGCCTTTGCGAGCGCCGTCTGCGCGAGTCCTGCCTCCAGTTCGGCGAGGCCTTCCGCTCTGGCCGGAGCGCCTTGGCCTGGAGGGCGGGCGGCCTGACGGTGCTGAACGAACATCTAGAGAGCGGCGACCGCGTGGTGGTCGTCACCGCCGCCCCGGACCTGCTGGCCCAGGCCTTGATCGGCCCGCTCGGTCACCCCATCGAAGTGCTGGGCACCTCGCTGAAGCGCCGCGGCGGCGGCTGGGTCGCCGACGTCCATTGTCGCAACCAGCGAAAATGCCAGGCCCTGGCCGACGCTGGTCATGGCGCGCGTTGGGCCTACGCCTATACCGACAGCCTCGACGACCTGCCCCTGCTGCGCGGGGCCGAGACGCCGGTGATCGTCAAGGGCGGCAAGGCGGCCGAGCGTCGGCTATTCCGGGCGGGCCTGGCCAATGGCCGCGCGGCGGTTTGGTGAGATTGGCCGGCTTCGCGGAAACAAGGACATCGACACGAGCGGCGCGACGCGAAAAACTTCCGTTCGATCGTCGGGCGCGAGCGGCCGGCGAGCTAGAGTCGCAACATAGGACTTCGGAGATGACGATCCGCCGAGACGCCGGCAAATGGCTGCAAAAGAAGGCGAAGACGGGACGCGGCCAGCCGATCGGGACAATCGCCTTCTATGGACCAGACCAACGGTGCGCGACAAAGGTTGTCGCGGCGGTCCTTCGGAGCCCTGACGAAGATCCGACGGACCTCCGTCGCTGGCTGACCGCCGATCGCGATCTTCGGCGCGACGGGGACACGCTGGGCGAGATCACCAGCTTCTTCAAGTCGCACGGCGTCCGATCGGTGGCCATGATCGACCGTATCATTGGTTGTCCGCACGAGGAGGGCATCGACTACCCCGTTGGCGAGCCCTGTCCCGCATGCCCCTACTGGGCCAAACGGGATCGTTGGACGGGTGAGCTCGAAACCTGAAGCGACGCGAAAGTTGACTTGAGCTTCTGAAGCGCATGGCGTCTGCCCGCTCGGCCTGTCGGATAGATCACTGATTGACCGCTGGGGCCGTCAACTCGCGCCTGCCCGCATGCCCTTTCCGGACCGAACAAGATCGCGGGAGGGACCCGTCCCCCTATCTGGGGCGGCGACTAAGTCGCAGTTCATCGCCCCCAGAGTCACCGTCGCGACGTGCAGATACCCGTGGCCGCCACTCTGACCGCGTCAATCGATTTGGCTCTCCCGCGGGTTCGCCGATCAGGCGCCTGACGGAGCCAGCCGATTCGCGCATAAGGCTGAGCGTGTGCGGGCGGGGCCGAGAAGGTCGCGCGCACCCCAAATCGGCCGCCGCTCAGCTCATCAGGCCGGGTCAATGAAAACCCGCCATCGCTCACGACGACTCGAACCCATCGCGCGCGAAGCGCTCGCTCAGAACGCCTTGCCGTCGATCTGCTGCGGCTTGAGCGCGAAGACGTCGACGCCGTCCAGACAACGGACATTGATCGCCACCATCGCCTGCCCGTTCGGCCCCATGCCGCGCCCGAACGATTGGATGCCGCAAGTTTCGCAGAACAGGTGCGAGATCTTGTGGGTGTTGAACTGGTACTCGGTCAGGGCGTCCTCGCCGCTCTTCAGGTCGAAGGCGTCCGCCCCGCTGAAGGCCAGGATCGAACCCAGCTTTCCGCAACGCGAGCAGTTGCAGCTGATCACGCTATCGAGCTCGATATCGACCGCGTAGCGAACGCGCCCGCACTGGCATCCGCCTTCGTGACTGGCCATCGTTTCTCTCCAAGGCTCCGGCCCCTATGCGGGGCTCTTCAACATAAAACCGTAGCCGCGCGGCCGGTACGCAGCGAACTCGCGATGCCGATATAGGAATATATTCCTATACATCCTCCAACAACGCCACACCCGGCGCGGTCTTCAGAGCGCCGCGCAGGGCGGCGTCCAGCGTATAGCGGCCCGGCAGGCGTAGCTCGATCTCGCGTCCGCCGCCAATCGCGGCGACGAAGGTCACCTCCCCGCCCTTCTGGGCCTGGGCCGGTTCCAGACGGCGCTTGAGCGCGTCGATCTCGGCCGCCGACGGCGAGAGATGCACCCGCAATCCGGCCACCACATTCTCAATGGCCTTCTCGATCGGCTCGGCGTCGTCGCCAAAGAAGCGCACCTCGCCGTCACGCGCCTTGGCGCGGACCTTGATGGCCACGGCCTTGCCAGGCTCCAGCACGTCGCGGCACTTGCGCAGCGATTCCGGCGGGAACAGCACCTCATATTCGCCAGTCGGATCCGACAGCGAGACGAAGGCGAACTTCTCGCCGCTCTGCGAGGCCCGCTCCTGGCGCCGGCGGACGACGCCGCACATGCGGAACGCCTCCATGCCCGCCTCGGCCTGGACCATGGCCTCGGCCAGCATGACCGTGCGCCGGCGGCGCAGCATGGCGACCATATCCTCCAGCGGGTGACCGGTCAGATAGAAGCCGACGGCCGACAGCTCCTCGTCCAGCAAGTCGACCTGGTTCCAGTTCTCGGTCTTGGCCATCCGCGGACGCCCGGCGCCGGGATCCGCACCGAACAGCCCGCCCTGCCCGCCCTGGCGGTCGGCGTGGCAGCTTTGGGCATAGGCGATCAGCACGTCGGCCGAAGCCACGATCTGGGCGCGGTTCTTGTGGATCTGGTCAAAGGCCCCGGCCCGGGCCAGGTTTTCGATCGCGCGCTTGTTGACCTGCTTGGGGTCGATCCGCTCGACGAAGTCGAAGACGTCGCGGAACGGCCCGCCTTCCTCGCGGATCGCCACCAGATGCTTCATGGCTTCGAGGCCGACGTTGCGGATGGCGCCCAGGGCGTAGAGCACCTCGCCGTTCTCGACCTCGAAATCGGCGCCCGACCGATTGACGTCCGGGGCCCGCACCGTGACGCCAAAGCGGCGGGCGTCCTGATGGAAGACGGCCAGCTTGTCGGTGTTCGACAAGTCCAGGCTCATCGACGCGGCGAAGAACTCGACCGGCGTGTTCGCCTTCAGCCAGGCGGTCTGGTACGAGATGAAGGCGTAGGCGGCGGCGTGCGACTTGTTGAAGCCGTAGCCGGCGAACTTGGCCACCAGTTCGAAGATCGCGCCCGACTGCTCTTCGGGAACGCCCTTCTCCTTGGCCCCGGAGACGAAACGGATCTTCTGGAGATCCATCTCCTCCTTCTTCTTCTTGCCCATGGCGCGACGCAGAAGGTCGGCTTCGCCCAGGCTGTAACCCGCCAGGATCTGGGCGATCTGCATCACCTGTTCCTGGTAGACGATGACGCCGTAGGTCTCCTTCAGCACCGTTTCCAGCGAGGGGTGCAGGGTATCGACGGGTTTGCGGCCGAACTTGCAGTCGACGAAGGTGTCGATGTTGTCCATCGGGCCGGGGCGATACAGCGAGATCAGCGCGGTGATCTCCTCGATCGAACCACAGCGCATCTTGCGCAGGGTGTCGCGCATGCCCTGGCTTTCGAGCTGGAACACCCCGACCGTCTGGCCTGAGGCGAGCAGCTCGTAACTCTTGGTGTCGTCGAACGACAGGCGACCGAGGTCGATCTCCATGCCGCGCTTCTTCAGGTGCTTCACCGCCCGGTCCAGCACCGTCAGGGTCTTCAGGCCCAGAAAGTCGAACTTCACCAGGCCGGCGCTCTCGACCCACTTCATGTTGAACTGGGTGGCCGGCAGATCCGAGCGCGGGTCCTTGTAGAGCGGGGTCAGCTGGGTCAGCGGCCGGTCGGCGATCACCACGCCGGCGGCGTGGGTCGAGGCGTTGCGGAACAGGCCTTCTAGTTGCAAGGCCACGTCCAGACAGGCCGAAACGTTGGCGTCTTCCTTCTTGGCCTGCTTCAGGCGCGGTTCCAGGTCGATGGCCTGGGCCAGGGTCACCGGCGCGGCCGGGTTGTTGGGCACCATCTTGCAAAGACGGTCGACCAGGCCCAGCGGCAGTTGCATCACGCGACCGACGTCGCGCAGCACGGCGCGGGCCTGAAGGGAGCCGAAGGTGATGATCTGGGCCACGCGGTCGCGGCCGTACTTCTCCTGCACGTAGGAGATCACCTCTTCACGTCGCTCCTGGCAGAAGTCGATGTCGAAGTCGGGCATCGAAACCCGCTCGGGATTGAGGAAGCGCTCGAACAGCAAGCCGAAGCGCAGCGGGTCGAGGTCGGTGATGGTCAACACCCAAGCGACCAGCGAGCCCGCGCCCGAACCCCGCCCCGGACCGACCGGGATCCCGTGCGACTTACCCCACTTGATGAAGTCCGACACGATCAGGAAGTAGCCGGGGAATCCCATTTTCTTGATGATGTCGAGTTCGAAGGCTAGCCGGTCCCAGTAGGCGTCCTCGGGCGCAGCCAGTTCCAGGCCGGCGAGGCGCATCCGTAGGCCTTCTTGCGCCTGGTGCGTCAGTTCCTCGCCTTCGTCGCGGCCGTCGCCGGTCGGGAAGCTGGGCAGGATGGGGTCGCGCTTGTGCACCATGAAGGCGCAGCGGCGGGCGATGTCGAGGGTGTTGTCGCAGGCTTCCGGCAGGTCCGAGAACAGCTTGCGCATGTCGGCCGGCGGCTTGAACCAATGCTCGGGCGTCACCCGCCGGCGTTCGTCCTGGCCTACGAACGAGCCGTCGGCGATGCAGAGCAGCGCATCATGGGCGTCGTAGAAGCTTTCCTTGACGAAATAGACGTCGTTGGTGGCGACCAACGGCACGTCGTGCTCGTAGGCCCAATTGACCAGGCCCGGCTCGGCCGCCGCCTGCTTGGGCAGGCCGTGACGTTGCAGCTCGACGTAGAAGCGGTCGCCGAAGACACGTTGCATCTCGGCCAGCGTCGCCGAGGCCTCGGCTGTCTTGCCCGCCGCGAACAGAGCGTCGACAGGGCCGTCCGTCCCGCCCGACAACAGGATCAGGCCTTCGCTGTATTCGACGACCTTGGCCCAGGGCACGATCGGCTCGGGCAGCTCGGCGCTGTCGAGATAGGCGATCGACGAGAGTTCGGAGAGATTGAGATAGCCGCGCTCGTTCTGGGCCAGCAGCATGATCGTCGGCGCCCGGGCCCAACGCTCGGTCGGGCCGCCGCCGATGCCGGTGATCGGGATGGCGCAGCCGATGATCGGCTGAACCCCCGCGTCCTTGGCGTAGGACGAGTATTCCAAGGCCCCGAACAGATTGGCGCGGTCGGCGATCCCCGCCGCCGGCATGCCCCCGGCAGCGGCCAGCTTGCCGATCTGGTCGGCCTTGATCGCGCCTTCCAGCAGCGAATAGGCCGAGCGGACTCGCAGGTGGACGAAACCCTGTCCTTCCCCGTCCGCCATGACCGACCTCCGCTACAAGACAGCCGCTCGCACGACTCAGGCCACCAGTTGGGCGACCGTACACATCATCCAGACGAAGCTGGCGACCGACACAAGCGCCAAAGACTCACGAGCGATACGGATCATCGGAACCTCCACAGATTTCTTGTTTTGTTCCATATTCTGGTTTTGTTCTGTTCACAAGATGTTCCGCGACGTTCCACCGCATTTTCTTTGAGCGAGTCACTCGCTAGGGCGCGCCGCCGCCCGATCTCTATGGCCAAGTCGCCCGGATCGGGGCAGATCGGAGCCATGCGCCTGATCATCGACACCGACACCGCCGGCGACGACGTCTTCTCGCTGATGCTGGCCCTCACCCGGCCCGGCGTCAGCGTCGAGGCCATCACCATCGCCCATGGCAATGTCGGCTTCGCCCAGCACGCCGAGAACGCGCTGGTGACGCTGGAACGGTGCGGCAAGGCGGGCCAGGTTCCGGTCTATCTGGGCGCCCAGGCGCCGTTCACCCGCGCGCCGCTCGACGCCGCCTATGTGTTCGGCCGCGACGGCATGAGCGACAGCGCCTTTCCCAAGGCCGCCCAGCGCCCCGCCGACGGCCACGCGGTCGACGAGCTGGTGGCCCGGATCATGGCCGCGCCCGGCGAGATCACCCTGATCGCCCAGGCCCCGCTGACCAATATCGCCCTCGCCTACCTGCGCGAGCCGCGCATCGCCCGGGCCTTGAAGCACCTGTGGATCATGGGCGGCACGGACAACGGCGTCGGCAACGTCACCCCGGCGGCCGAGTACAACTTCTATGTCGATCCCGAGGCGGCCAAGATCGTCGTCAACGCCGGCTTCAACCTATCGATCGCCACCTGGACCCTGACACTGCAAGACGGCCTATGGAGCACCACCCAATTGGCCGAGTTGGAGGCGCTGGGCACCGAGAAGGCCCGGTTCTTCACCGACGTGAACCGCGCCTCCCTCGCCTTCGCCCGCGAGATCGAAGGCCTGGACGGCAGCCTGCACCCCGACGCCCTCACCTGCGCGATCGCCCTGGACGAGACCCTGATCCTCGAGGCCGAGGATTGTGTCGTCGATGTCGAGACGGTGGGCGAGCTGACGCGCGGCTATCTCAGCGTCTCACATGCAATCCTGCCGGACATCGAGTTAGCCGACCCCGCCTTGAAACGCCGGCCGCCCAACGCGCGGGTGATCAAGAAGATCAATCAGGCCGGCTTCTTCGCCGCCATGAAGCAGGCCCTGCTTTAACTTAATCGCAGCGGTCTTCCCGCAGGTTCGACGCATGGGGAGACTGACTTCGACCGTTGTGGGGACGGCCATGGTCTTGGCGATCGCCGGTTCGGCGCAGGCGCGGGCGGAGCTGTTCTCCCGCGACACCGTCTCCGGCCTCGTTGATCTGCGCCTCGTCGCCGCCGATGGCGAAGCCTCGTGGATCGACGGCCGCGTCGGCAAGGCGCGCTTCGGCGACGGCCACCAAGGCGTGCGCCTGGGCGAGGCGGCCCTGGTCTGGAACCCCCGCTTTTCCGACACCGTGTCGGCCGTGATCGTCGGCGAGAGCCAGGACGGCCAGCGGCATCTGGTCGACCTGGGCGAAGGCTATCTAGCCTATCGCTCGCGACCGGGCTCGGCGCTGCGCGTGTCGGCCCGGGCCGGGGTGTTCTACCCGCCGATTTCGCTGGAGCACGATGGCCTGGACTGGTCCGTGCCCGACACCCTTACACCGTCGGCGATCAACACCTGGGTGGCCGAGGAAACCAAGGTCGTCGGCGCCGAAGCCACGCTCCGGCGCACCCTGGCGGGCCAGGCCTTCAGCCTGACCGTCGGCGGCTTCAAGAACGGCGACACCTCGGGCACCGAGCTGACCTTCCGCGGCTGGGCGCTGCACGACCTCAAGTCACCGGTGTTCGGCCGCTTTCCGCTGCCGCCGCTCAGCGCGCGGATGGCCCAGCGCCAGGCGCCGTCGACGACGCCCTTGGCCGAGATCGATGGGCGGATCGGCTATTACGGCCGCGTCGAATGGCGGCCATCACCCGTCCTGGCCTTCGACCTGCTCAGGTACGAGAACGAAGGCGACCGGACCAGCGTCGACGCCAACCGCGAATGGTCGTGGGAGACGCGGTTCTGGAATCTCGGCATGCGACTAGACCTCGACACCGTAGCCGTGAAGGCCCAGATCATGACGGGCGAGACCCTGATGGGCCGCTCGAACGCCAATGGAATCTGGGCCGACATGGGGTTCGACGCCGCCTACGTCTCGGTGAGCAAGGCGCTGGGGCCGGGCTCGGCGACGGTGCGCTACGACCGCTTTTCGACGACCGACCGGACCAACAAGGCCACCGACAACAACGCCGAGCATGGCTGGTCGGGGCTGGCGGCCTATCGCTGGGATATCAAGCCCAACAGCCAGATCGTCTTCGAGGCGCTGCACATCGACAGCTTCCGCCGCGACCGGGCGCGGCTGGGCTTGGCGCCGCGACAAGCTCAGACGGTCCTGCAGACCGCCTTCCGCCGCCAATTCTAGAAGCGCTGGGCTTCCAGGTGGCCGTCCTTGAGGGCCATGACGCGATCCATGTAGCGGGCCAGCTCCATGTTGTGGGTCGCGATCAGGGCCGCGACGCCCTGCTGGCGGGCGACCTGGTACAGCGCCTGGAACACGGCCGCGGAGGTGGCGGGGTCGAGGTTGCCGGTCGGCTCGTCGGCCAGCAGCAACTTGGGGCGATTGGCCAGCGCCCGGGCGATGGCCACGCGCTGCTGTTCGCCGCCGGACATCTGGGCCGGTTGGTGGTTGATGCGCGGGCCCAGGCCCAGGCTTTCCAGCAGTTCCTTGGCCCGCGCCTCGGCCTCGCGACGGCTCTTGCCGGCGATGGTCAGGGGCATGGCCACGTTCTCGAGCGCCGAGAACTCGGGCAGCAGATGGTGGAACTGGTAGACGAAGCCGACCGTGCCCAGGCGGATGCGGGTACGCACGCGCTCCGACAGCTTGGAGCAGTCGCGGCCCTCCAGCGCCACCAGACCGCCGTCCGGACGCTCCAGCAACCCCGCCGAATGCAGCAGCGAGGACTTGCCCGAGCCCGAGGGACCAATCAGGCCGACCACTTCGCCGGGATAGACGTCGATGTCGACGCCGCGCAGCACCGGCAGGTCGCCGGCCTCGGTCTTGTAGACGCGCTCGACCCCGCGCAGGGCCAGGATCGGCTCACTCATAGCGAAGCGCCTCCACCGGATCGAGGCGCGAGGCGCGCCAGGCGGGCGGCAAAGTCGCCAGCACGCTGAACAGAGCCGACAGCGACACGATGCCCGCGACCTCGGTCCAGTCGATCTTCGCCGGGATGTGCGAAAGCATGTAGACGTCGGCGCTGAACACGGCGGTGCCGGTTGCCCATTCCACGAAGTTCTGGATGGGCGTGATGTAGGCGCAGAACACCACGCCCAGGGCCAGGCCGCATAGGGTGCCGGCCACGCCGATCGAGGCGCCGGCCATCAGGAAGATGCGCAAGATCGCCCCCTGCCCCGCGCCCATGGTCCGCAGGATGGCGATGTCCTTGCCCTTGTTCTTCACCAGCATGACCAGGCTGGAGATGATGTTCAGGGTGGCGATGGCGACGATGCAGCCCAGGATCAGCCGCATTACCTTCCGCTCGACCTGGAGGGCGGTGAAATAGCTGTGGTTCTTGTCCTGCCAGTCGGTGACCAGGGCGCCGGGACCGCTGGCCACTTCGACCGCGCGCTTGAGGTCCTTGGCCTTATCCGGGTCGTCGACCTTGATCTCAACATAGTCGACCGAGGTGTCGCGGCCGAAGAACAGCTGGGCCTGTTCCAGCGGCATGTAGACGAAGGCCTCGTCGAACTGGCTCATGCCGACGCTGAAGATCCCGCCGACGATGTAGTTCTTCTCGCGGGTCGAAGTCCCGAAGGCGGTGGCCGGTCCTGTTGGTGAGATCAGGGTGATGGCGTCGCCCGGCCGAACGCCCAGGCTCTGGGCCATGCGGTCGCCGATCAGGACGATGTCGCCGCCGTACTCGCCCTGGCCGAAGCCGTCGATCCCGCCGCTCTTGATGTTGCCGGCAATCAGCGACATGTGCCGCAGATCAGAGGTGTTCACGCCGCGCACGATGGCGCCGGTCACCTGGGTCGGGCCGATGACCATGGCCTGGGCCTCGACCATCGGCGCGGCCTGGATGACGCCCGGCGAGGCCTTGATCCGGCGGATGATGGTGTCGCGATCCGGGCCGTTGATCAGCGGCGACTGGGCGTAGAGGTGGCCGTTGAAACCGAGGATCCGGCCCAGCAGCTCGGCCCGGAAGCCGTTCATCACGCTCATCACGGTAATTAGGGCGAAGACCGCCAGCATCACCGCGGAGAACGAGATGATCGAGATCAGCGCCACGCCGCCGTTCTTGCGCTTGGCGAACAGGTACCGGCGAGCGACGGAGCGCTCCCAGCGACTGAAGGGACCGGCGGCGCGGGTGTCTGGCATCAGGCGGTCTTGCTCTTGGTCAGGCCGTCGAGGATCGAGTCCAGCGAGGCGGTGTGGCGCTCGCCGGTCTTGCGGTTCTTGAGTTCGACCACGCCCTCGGCAATGCCCTTGGGGCCGACGATCAGCTGCCAGGGCAGGCCGATCAGGTCCATGGTGGCGAACTTGGCGCCGCCGCGGGCGTCGGTGTCGTCGTACAGCACGTCCTTGCCGGCGGCCTTGAGCGCGGCATAGGCCGTCTCGCAGGCCGCGTCGCAGGCGGCGTCGCCTTGGCGCATGTTGACGATGCCGACGTCGAACGGCGCAACGCCTTCCGGCCAGATGATCCCGGCCTCGTCATGGCTGGCCTCGATGATCGCGCCCAGCAGGCGCGAGACGCCGACGCCGTAGCTGCCCATCTGGACCGGCGTGTCCTTGCCATCGGGACCGGTGACCGTGGCCTTCATCGGCTCGGAATACTTGGTGCCGAACGAGAAGATGTGGCCGACCTCGATGCCGCGCGCCGACAGGCGGTCGCCCTCAGGCAGCGCATCGAAGGCCGCCGCGTCGTGCATTTCCTCGGTCGCGGCGTAAAGCGCCGTGCGCTGGTTGACCAGCGGCTGCAGGTCGCCGAACCAATCGACGTCCGGACCGGGGGCCGGCATCTCGACCAGGTCCTTGTGGCAGAAGACGGCGCTTTCGCCGGTGTCGGCCAGGACGATGAACTCGTGGCTGAGATCGCCGCCGATCGGGCCGGTGTCGGCCCGCATCGGCACGGCCTTCAGCCCCATCCGCGAGAACAGGTTCAGATAGGCCACGAACATGCGGTTATAGGCCTTGCGCGCGCCCTCGGCGTCGAGGTCGAAGCTGTAGGCGTCCTTCATCAGGAACTCGCGGCCGCGCATCACGCCAAAGCGCGGACGGCGCTCGTCCCGGAACTTCCACTGCACGTGGTACAGGTTCTTGGGAACGTCCTTGTAGCTCCGCACATAGGCCCGGAAGATCTCGGTGATCATTTCCTCGTTGGTGGGCCCGTACAGCAGCTCGCGCTCGTGACGGTCGGTGATGCGCAGCATCTCCGGGCCATAGGCGTCGTAGCGGCCCGACTCGCGCCACAGGTCGGCCAGCTGCAAGGTCGGCATCAGCAGCTCGATGGCGCCGGCGCGATCCATTTCCTCGCGGACGATCTGCTCGACCTTCTTCAGCACGCGGAAGCCCAGCGGCAGCCAGGCATAGATGCCCGCAGCTTCCTGGCGGATCATGCCGGCGCGAAGCATCAGCTGGTGCGAAACGATCTGGGCGTCGGACGGTGCTTCCTTCAGCACCGGCAAGAAATAGCGCGACAAGCGCATGCGCGTGGAAACTCCGGGGAATTCGAGGAGGCCTGAGATAGCCTCTCGTCCGACAGCTTGGCAACGCGCGAGGCTAAAGTAAGGCTCCGACGGCGAATAAAAGAGAGGCCGCGCGGATCGCCGCGCGGCCTTTCAAGTCATCGTCGGGGAAGACGCCACAGAGCGAGACCGGCCAGGCCGATCTCCTGAAGTCACCTTACCTACCCAACACGTGTTGGGGCACGGCCATCCAGGGGAAGCGCTGACAATGAGGCGGTTCGCCCAAGGCTTGGGCGATCGGGGGTAAATCGCTCGCTCCGCGCCCAAGGCTTGGGCATCCGCGCGTCAGGCGCCCATCGGCAGGTCGGGCAAGCTCACCAAGTGAAAGTGGAACACCACGAACAGCACCGCGAACACGATGGCCGAGACCCAGGTCGTGGTGATGAACTTGCGCTTGAGGTTCGGATTGACTGGCGCGCCGGGGTCCGCGCCCGGCGGCGGCGTGATCCCGGCCTCGTGGAAGCTGCGCGAACCCAGCGGCAGCACGGCGAACAGCACCGTCCACCAGATGGTCAGGTAGATCGCGAACCAGGTGACCGGGCTCATATTCAGTGAGCGTCCTTCGGCGTTTCCATGAGCTCGACCAACAGGCCGCCCATGTCCTTGGGGTGAACGAAGATGATCAGCGTGCCATGGGCCCCGATGCGGGGCTCGCCCAGCACTGTCGCGCCCTTGGCGACAAGGTCATCGCGGGCCTCGTAGATGTTCTCGACCTCGAAGCAGATGTGGTGCTGGCCGCCCTTGGGATTCTTGGCCAGGAAGCCATGGATCGGCGAGTTCTCACCATACGGCTCGATCAGCTCGATCTGGCTGTTGGGCAGGTTGACGAAGCAGACCCACACCCCCTGCTCCGGCATCGCCCACTTCTCGGTCACCGAGGTGGCGCCCAGCAGGTCGCGATACATCTTCACCGAGTCGTCGATCGAGGGCGTGGCGACCCCGACGTGGTTGAGCTTGCCGATCATCCTTCAAGAGCTCCCGCGCTTTTCTGGTTGTTGGCGATTGGCCTAGCACCAGTGCTGCATTGCGGAAAGATACGGGCGACCACGGTGTTTCGGTGGCCGCCCGTCTATGATCACAGCCGCAGGACCGTCGTCTCGACGACCGGCTTGCGCTCCCAGATGCGGAACGCCGCCTTCTTCACGGCCCGCGAGATGGCGCTTTCGATCGCTTCGTCCAACTCGCGGGCGTCGCCTTGGAGCTTCTTGTAGGCGGTCTCGGCTTCCTCGGCGAGATCGTCGAGAGCGTCGTCGAGGGTGTATTCCTCGTCGCCGGTCAGGCCGATGCCACGCACCTGCGGGCCCGAAACGATCTTGTTGCGGCCGTCCAGGACGATCGACACGGCCAGCATGCCGTTGAACGCCGCGTGCCTCCGCTCGCGCAGCGCGTCGCCGTTCTCGGGCGTGACGACGCCGCCGTCGACATAGAGACGGCCGGCCGGCACCTCGTCGATGATCTCCGGCAGGCCCGGCGCCAGACGCACCATGTCGCCGTTGCGCGGCGAGATGGCGTACGGCACCTGCAGGTCCTTGGCGAAGGCCGCGTGCTCGATCAGGTGGCGACGCTCGCCGTGGGTCGGCACGGCGATCTGCGGACGCACCCACGAGTACATCTGGCGCAGCTCTTCCCGGCACGGGTGGCCCGAGACGTGGATGCCAGGCGTGTCGCGTTCGGTGTGCAGACGCACGCCGCGGTCGGCCAGCTTGTTCTGCAGGTTGCGGATCGGGATCTCGTTGCCTGGGATGACCCTTGAGGAGAAGACCACGTGGTCGCCAGACCCCAGCTTGACGTGCGGATGGCTGCCGTCGGCGATCCGCGACAGGGCCGCGCGCGCCTCGCCCTGGCTGCCCGTGCACAGGAACAGGATCTCGTTCTCGGGCAGGTGCTTGGCCTGGTCGTCGTTGATGAACGGCTCGATGCCGGTCAGCAGCCCGACCGAGCGCGCGGCGGCGGCCATGCGGTGCATCGAGCGGCCGGCCAGGCAGACCTTGCGGCCGCAGGCCTGGGCGGCGCGGATCACGGTGTCCATGCGCGCCACGTTCGAGGCGAAGCAGGCCACGGCGATCTTGCCGGTCAGGCTTTTAATCAGGTTCCCGAGCGCCTCCCGAACGTCGGCTTCGGACCCGGCCGAGCCTTCCACGAAGACATTCGTACTGTCGCAGACCATGGCCAGCACCCCCTCGTCGCCAAGGCGGCGGATGGCGGCCTCGTCGGTCGGGGCGCCCAGCTGGGGCTCGGGGTCGATCTTCCAGTCGCCGGTGTGCAGGATGGTGCCCAGCGGCGTCTTGATCGCCAGGCCGTTCGGTTCCGGGATCGAGTGCGTCAGGGTGATCAGTTCCAGATCGAACGGGCCGAGCTTGAAGCGGCCGCCCAGCGGCACCTCGGTGATCGGGACCTCGTCGAGCAGATCGGCGTCGCGCAGCTTCTCACGCAGCAGGAAGGCGGTGAACGGCGTGGCGTAGACCGGCGCCTTCAGACGCGGCCATAGCCAGTGCACCGCGCCCAGATGGTCTTCGTGCGCGTGCGTCAGGACGATGCCGATGATGTCCTTGGCATAGGGCTCGATATACGAGGGATCCGGCAAGATGATCTCGACGCCCGGCGTCGTCTGGTCGCCGAAGGTCACGCCGAGGTCGACCACGATCCACTTGCGATCGTGAGCCGGGCCGAAGCCGTACAGGTTGAAGTTCATGCCGATCTCGTTCGACCCGCCTAGCGGCAGGAAGACGAGTTCGTCGCTCTTGGATTTTTTCATCAGGTCTCGGAAATGGTGTTTCGGCGATAGATTTCGAGGAGACCCCGGATCGTCAGATCGGAGTCGAAGTGGTCGATGCTTTCGGTAGCGCCCTCGAACAGCGAGGCGACGCCGCCAGTGGCGATGACGGTCATGGGCTCGCCGCGCTCGGCCTTGATGCGCGTGACGAGACCCTCGATCAGAGAGATATACCCCCAGAACACGCCAGACTGCATGGCCGACACGGTGTCGGTGCCCACGATCCTGTTACCGGCGGGCCGCTGGATGGCGATCCGGGGCAGCTTGGCCGCCGCTTCGTGCAGGGCCTGCATGGAAAGGTTGATGCCCGGGGCGATGATGCCGCCCTCGAAGGCGCCGTCGTCCCCGACGATATCAAACGTCGTGGCCGTGCCGCTGTCGATGACGATCAGCGGCCCCTTGTAGACCATTCCCGCCCCGATGGCGTTGACCAGGCGATCGGCGCCGGCTTCGGAAGGCTTTTCGATGCGCACTTCGATGCCGAGATTGGCGTTCTCGCCGATCACCAGCGGTTCGACGCCGAAATAGCGGCGCGATAGGTTGCGCAGGTTGAAGATCGACTGCGGCACGACGCTGGAAATGATCACCGCGTCGATGGCCCGAAAGCCCAGCCCCTGCATCGACAGAAGCTGCGAGAGCCAGACCACGTACTCGTCGGCGGTGCGGGTGCTCTCGGTGGCCGAACGCCATTGCGCCACCCACGACTGGCCGTCGTGAATGGCGAACATGGTGTTGGTGTTGCCCTGTTCAATGGCGAGCAGCATCACGCGCCTCCGAAAAACACGTCGCCGGCGGTGATCCGGCGGACTCGACCATCATCCAGACGAAGCCGCAGCGCGCCGTCGCCGTCCAGGCCCTCGGCGACGCCCTCGAGCGTCTCGGTCCCAAGACGCGCGGTGCACGGTTCGCCCAGGCCGTGGGCGCGAGCGGTCCAGGCGTCGGCGACGGCGGGGAAGCCCAGCGACGTCCAAACCCGCGACCAGCGCTCGAACGCGCCGGCCAGGGCTTCGATCGCCTCGGTCGGCCGCGGCGGCGGGCTGTCGCGATAGGTGGCGATCGAGGTGGCGGGACGTTCAGCATCGATCGGCTTGCGCGCCAGGTTCACCCCGATCCCGACGGCAATCCAGAGGCCGCCGAGGGGCGAGGCGCCCGACTCGACCAGGATGCCGCTGACCTTCAGTCCGCCCAGCAGCGGGTCGTTCGGCCACTTCAGGCTGACGAGGGAGGCCGGCACGTATCCGGCCAGCAGGTCGGCCACGGCCAGGGCGGCGACGAACGAGACCTGCGCGGCCTCGGCCGGCGGCTTGTCGGTGCGAAAAAGGAAGGTGGCGGCGAGGTTGCCCTCGCCGGTCTCCCAGGCGCGACCACGGCGGCCGCGCCCGGCGGTCTGGCGAAGGCCCAGCAGCCACAGCGGCCCGCCCTCGCCCGCCTCGGCCCGGCGTCGGGCCTCGGCGTTGGTGGAGTCGATCTCGTCGAGGACGACGACGGGCGGCAAGCCCGTCACGTCACGCGTGACCAAAGGCCGCCGCGGCGGCCTTGGCGGCGGGATCGATCCAGATCAGGGCCACCAGCACGATCGGGAATGAGAAGATCGCGGCCGCGAAGCCGACGGCGCGGGCCGACGGCGACGGGGCGTCGACCGAACCCGTCGAGGCGTCGAACCAGATCGCCTTGATCAGGCGCAGGTAATAGAACGCCGCGACCACGCTGCCGACCAGGCCAAGTACGGCGGCCCACTGCATCATCACGTCGCCCGTGCCGATGGCGGCCTTGAAGACGTAGAACTTCGACCAGAAGCCCGAGAACGGCGGCAGGCCCAGGGCCGAGAGCGAGAACGCGGTCATGGCCAGGGCGATGCCGGGACGTTCCTTGATCAGGCCGGCCATGTCCTCGATGGTCTCCATCGGCTTGCCGTCGCGGTTCAGCGCCTGCAGGCAGGCGAAGAAGCCGGTGACGTCGACCATGTAGAGGGTCATGAAGACCAGCATCGACTGCAGGCCGACCTCGCCGCCAGCCGCGACACCCAGCAGGGCGTAGCCGACATTGGCGATCGACGAATAGGCCCACAGGCGCTTCAAGTTGGTCTGGGCCAGGCCCGCGAAGGCGCCGACGAAGACCGAAAGCAGGGCCGCGATCACCAGGATCTGGCGCCATTGCTCGGTCGCGCCCGGGAAGGCGTCGCCCAGCACGCGGGCGAACATCATCATGGCGGCCAGCTTCGGCGCGGCGGCGAAGAAGCCGACGACCGGGGTCGGGGCGCCTTCGTAGACGTCCGGCGTCCACATGTGGAACGGCGCGGCCGAGACCTTGAAGGCCAGGCCGCAGATCAGGAACACCAGGCCGAACAGCAAGCCCACGCCGTGCGAACCGCCGTGAGCGGCCGCCAGGGCGATCTGGCTGAAGTGGGTTGAGCCGGTAAAGCCGTAAATCAGCGAGCTGCCATACAGCAGCAGGCCCGACGACAGCGCGCCCAGCACGAAGTACTTCAGGCCCGCTTCCGACGACTTGGCGTCGTCACGGCGCATGGCGGCCAGCACGTACAGGGCCAGCGACTGCAGCTCGACCCCGACATAGAGGCTGATCAGGTCGCCGGCCGAGGCGGTGACGCCCATGCCGAGCGCGGCCAGGATCACCAGGACGGCATATTCGATCTTCTGATCGCCGCGCTGAGCCAGCCAGCGGTCGCCCAGCACTACGGCGATGGCGCTGGACAGGTAGATGGCGACCTTGGCGTAGGTCGCCGCGGCGTCGGCCGCATAGACCCCGTTGAAGGCGTGGCCGTGCGGGCCCAGCACCGCCGTGGCGGCGGCCGCGACCAGCGAGGCGACAGCGGCCAGGGTGAAGATGGCTCCGACCTTGCCCCGGAAGGCGCCGGCGACCAGCAGAACCAGCGCCGCGATCGCGAGAACGACCTCAGGCAGGACGAGCGAGAAGTTGGCGGAAAAGGTCATAGGCTCCTCACCCGCCCACGGCGGCGCGCCAGGCGCCGACGAGCGCGTCGACGGACGTCGCGGTCAGGTTGAACACGAAATTCGGATAGATGCCGAGCACCAGGGTCGAGACGATCAGCGGGGCGAAGATCAGGATCTCGCGCTTGTCCAGATCGGTGATCGTGGCCAGTTGCGGATTGGTGATCTCGCCGAACATCACGCGGCGGTACAGGGTCAGGGCGTACATGGCCGACAGGATCACGCCCGAGGCGGCGACGATCGCGGTCCAGGTCGAGGCCTTGTAGGCGCCGGTCATGGTCAGGATTTCCCCGACGAAGCCCGAGGTGCCCGGCAGGCCGACATTGCCCATGGTGAACAGCATGAAGGTCGCCGCGTACCACGGCATCCGGTTGGTCAGGCCGCCGTAGAAGGCGATCTCGCGGGTATGCATGCGATCGTAGACGACGCCGACGCAGAGGAAGAGCGCGCCGGAGATCACCCCRTGGCTCAGCATCTGGAACAGAGCGCCCTGCTCGCCCGCCGCGTTGCCCGAGAAGATGCCCATGGTCACGAAGCCCATGTGGGCCACCGACGAATAGGCGATCAGCTTCTTGATGTCGGTCTGACGGAAGGCGACCAGCGAAGTGTAGACGATGGCGATGGCCGACATCGCGAACACCAGGGGCTGGAACAGCTCCGAGGCGTTGGGGAACATCGGCAGGCTGAAGCGCATGAAGCCGTAGCCGCCCATCTTCAGCAGGATACCCGCCAGGATGACCGAACCGGCCGTCGGGGCCTCGACGTGGGCGTCGGGCAGCCAGGTGTGCACCGGCCACATCGGCATCTTCACCGCGAAGCTCGCGAAGAAGGCCAGCCACAGCCAGGTCTGCAGCCACGGCGCGAACTTGAAGGTCATCAGGTCCGGGATCGACGAGGTATGGGCGATGCCGATCATGGCCAGGATGGCCGCCAGCATCAGCACCGAGCCGAGCAGCGTGTAGAGGAAGAACTTGTAGGCCGCGTACACCCGGCGCTTACCGCCCCAGATGCCGATGATCAGGAACATCGGAACCAGGCCGCCCTCGAAGAAGAGGTAGAACAGGATCAGGTCCAGCGCGCAGAACACGCCGATCACCAGGGTCTCCAGGACCAGGAAGGCGATCAGGTATTCGACGACGCGCTTCTCGACCGACTTCCAGCTGGCGATGATGCAGATCGGCAGCAGGAACGCGGTCAGCAGGACGAACAGCACCGAGATGCCGTCGATGCCCATGCGGTAGTGCAGGCCGGCGAACCAGGCGATGTCTTCCACGAACTGGAAGCCCGGGTTCTTCGGGTCGAACTGGACGGTGAGAACGATCGACAGGCCAAAGGTGACCAGGGTGGTCGCCAGGGCGATCCACTTGGCCAGGGTGTCGGTCTTGTCCCCCGCGCCGTGCAGGGCGCGCGCGGCGAGGATCACCGCGACGCCGACCAAGGGCGCGAAAGTCGTGAGGCTGAGAAGGCCGCTCATTAGCTCCGTCCCCCTCAACGGAATGCGTACAGGGCGAAGGTCAGCAGGCCGGCGACGCCGAGCAGCATGACAAACGCGTAGTGGTAGAGATAACCGGTCTGAAGTTTGCCGGTGCGCTTGCCGACCTCATACGAGACCGCGCTGACGCCATCAGGACCCAGGCCGTCGATGATCTTCTGGTCGCCGCCCTTCCAGAACAGGTCGCCGAGGAACTTGGCGAAGCGCACGAAGGTGGCGTCGTACAGCTCGTCGAAGAACCACTTGTTGTAGAAGAAGACGTAGGCCGGACCCTGACGGGCGGCGAGCTTGGCGCCCAGGCCTTCCTTCAGGATGTAGACGTAGAAGGCGATGAACAGGCCGATGATCGAGGCGACCAGCGGGCTCCACTTCACCCACTCGGCCACTTCATGCGCCTGGTGGAGCACGTGGTTGGTCGGAGCGTTGTAGATCGCGCCGCGCCAGAATTCTTCCTGGTGGTGGCCGACGAAGTAGTCGACGAACACGAAGCCGGCGGCGACGGCGCCGATCGACAGCACGATCAGCGGGACCAGCATCACCCAAGGGCTTTCATGCGGCTTGTGGTCATGACCGTGACCATGATCGTCGTCGGGCAGCGGCTCATCGTGCGTTTCATGCGCCGCGCCGTGCGCTTCGTGGCCATGGGCGTCATGCGCATGATGGTCGTCATGACCCCAGCGCGCGTGGCCATTAAAGGTGAAGAAGGCCAGACGCCACGAGTAGAACGAGGTCAGGCCCGCCACCAGCACGCCGATCACCCAGGCGAACATGGCGATCGAATTGTGACCGCCAGCCGCGAAGGCCGCTTCGATGATGGTGTCCTTCGAGTAGAAGCCGGCGAAGCCCAGGTGCAGCGGCGGGAAGCCAAGGCCCGTGATGGCGATCGTCCCGATGGTCATGGCGATGAAGGTCACCGGCAGCAGCTTGGCCAGGGCGCCGTAGCGGCGCATGTCCTGCTCGTGGTGCATGCCGTGGATCACCGAACCGGCGCCCAGGAACAGCAGGGCCTTGAAGAAGGCGTGGGTGAACAGGTGGAACATCGCCGCCTGATAGGCGCCGACGCCGGCCGCGAAGAACATGTAGCCCAGCTGCGAACAGGTCGAGTAGGCGATCACCCGCTTGATGTCGTTCTGGGTCAGGCCGACCGTGGCGGCGAACAGGGCCGTCACCGCGCCGATCACCGTGACGATGTTCTTGGCCACCGGGGCGTATTCGAACATCGGCGACAGCAGGCACAGCATGTAGACGCCAGCGGTCACCATGGTGGCCGCGTGGATCAGAGCCGAGACCGGGGTCGGGCCTTCCATGGCGTCCGGCAGCCAGGTGTGCAGGAAGAACTGGGCCGACTTGCCCATCGCGCCGATGAACAGCAGGAAGCAGGCGATATCCATCAGCGGGAACGTGTGGCCCGCGAACTCCCAGGTCTTGCCGGCGTGCGCCGCGATCTGCGGGAACAGCTCGGCGAACTGGATCGTGCCGAACGCCCAGTAGGTGGTCATGATGCCGAGGGCGAAACCGAAGTCGCCGACCCGGTTGACCACGAAGGCCTTGATGGCCGCGGCGCTGGCCGTGGGCTTCTTGTACCAGAAGCCGATCAGCAAATACGAGGCCAGGCCCACGCCTTCCCAACCGAAGAACAGCTGCATGAAGTCGGCGGCGGTGACCAGCGACAGCATGGCGAAGGTGAACAGCGACAGGTACGCGAAGAAGCGCGGCTTGCTGTCGTCCTCGGCCATGTAGCCCCAGGAGTAGACGTGCACGAGGGCCGAGACCGTCGTGACCACGATCAGCATGGTCGCCGACAGGGCGTCGATGCGGATCGACCAGTTGGCCTGGAAATCGCCGATGTGGATGAACGGCAGCAGGTGGACCGTGAAGGCCTCCATGTGCCCCCAGGTCCACTGGCTGAACGTGTACCACGACAGGCCGCAGGCCAGGAGCAGCGCGCCGGTGGTGACCGACTGCGAGGCCACATCGCCGATACGACGGCCGAACAGGCCGGCGATGGCCGCGGCGATGATCGGCGCGAAAAGGATAATGGTGACAAGCGTCTGCATGACGTCGCTTAGCCCTTCATCATGCTGGCGTCGTCAACCGCGATGTCGCCGCGGTTTCGGAAGAAGGTGACGAGAATGGCCAGACCCACGGCCGCCTCGGCGGCGGCGACGGTCAGCACGAACATGGCGAAGATCTGCCCCGTCACGTCGTGCAGGAACGCCGAGAACGCCACCAGGTTGATGTTCACCGCCAACAGGATCAGCTCGATCGACATCAGGATGACGATGATGTTCTTGCGGTTCACGAAGATGCCGAAGACGCCGATCGTGAACAGGATCGCGGCGACGACGAGATAGTGCGGCAGGCCGATCATTCGGAGATCCCCTCACCCGGTTTGATCTGAACCAGCTCCATGCCGGTCTTGGGCGTGCGGGCGATCTGCTTGCCGATGTCCTGGCGCTTGACGCCCGGCTTGTGGCGCAGGGTGAGCACGATGGCGCCGATCATGGCGACCAGCAGCACCAGGCCCGCCAGTTGGAAGAAGAAGACGTAGTCGGTGTAGAGCACCCGGCCGATCGCCTCGGTGTTGGGCACGCCGCCCGGCGAGGCATTCGGCAAGCCGTTCTTGGCGGCCGCGCCGTTAGTCGCCACCGCGGCCACGACCATCACCATCTCGACGGCGATGAACAGCGCCACCGCCCCGCCGAACGGCAGGTACTGAGCGAAGCCCTGACGAAGCTCGGCGAAGTCCACGTCCAGCATCATGACGACGAACAGGAACAGCACCGCGACCGCGCCCACGTAGACGACGATCAGCAGCATCGCCAGGAACTCTGCGCCCAGCAGGACGAAGAGGCCGGCGGCCGAGAAGAAGGCGGTGATCAGGAAGAGCACCGAGTGCACGGGATTCCGAGCCGACACGACGAGAAGACCCGCCGCGATGGTCGTGAAAGCCAGCAGATAGAAAGCGATCGCCTGCAAGGCCATTGGCCCAGGTGCTCCCCTGAAAACTAAAGTCCAAACGACGGTGCGCCGACGACGCGCCGCCCACCTCGGATTCGCGCCCGTCTTTAGCGGTAGGGCGCGTCCAACTCCAGATTCTTCGCGATCAGGCGCTCCCAGCGGTCGCCGTTATCGAGAAGCCGTTCCTTGTCGTAGTAGAGTTCCTCGCGCGTCTCGGTCGCGAACTCGATGTTCGGGCCTTCGACGATGGCGTCCACCGGGCAGGCCTCCTGGCACAGACCGCAGTAGATGCACTTGACCATGTCGATGTCGTAGCGGGTCGTGCGGCGGCTGCCGTCCTCGCGCGGTTCGGCCTCGATGGTGATCGCCTGGGCGGGGCAGATGGCTTCGCACAGCTTGCAGGCGATGCAGCGCTCCTCGCCCGACGGATAGCGACGCAGAGCGTGCTCGCCCCGGAAGCGCGGCGATTGCGGGCCACGCTCGTTCGGATAGATCACCGTCTTCTTCGGCGCGATCATGTACTTCATGGCCAGGCCGAAGGCGCCGGCGAAGTCCAGAAGGGCCGCGCCCTTGACCGCTTGCGTGATGCGCTGGAACACCAGAGCTCTCCTAACACTTTTCCTTAGGGAGAGGACGAACGTCCCTTCCCTGCTCTTTCTGCTGCCGCCGCAAGGTCTGCTCGAGGACGCACTTCTTGGTCGCGGCGGCTTCCTTGCGGCGCGCCTCGACCTGGTCCTCCAGCGTCCGCTGCGGCGGCGGCTGAACACTTCGTCCCCAGGGCGCGCAGCCGGCCAACAGGCCGATCATCGCGATCCCGAGGGCAGCCCGCCTCATTTCCCGCCCGTGGGAATGACGCAGGTGTAGTTCGACAGCTGGGCGGGGTCTCCCCCGTCCTGCTTGGCCCGGATCGTTCCGCCCGAGCCCTTGCACTTGTCGCCCTCGCGGCGGAGATCGTCGTAGCTGACGATCCCGTCGCCCAGAGAGTAGGACCGTTCTTGCGCCGAGACGGCCTGGCAGGCCGTCAGCGTCAGGCCGGTCAGGCCCAGGGCGATGAGAGCGATCCGGCGCATCAGGCCGCCGGACCGAACACGCGCCAAGCGGCGACCGCGGCCACCAGCACCAGCGAGGTCGGCAGGAACACCTTCCAACCCAGGCGCATCAGCTGGTCGTAGCGGTAGCGAGGCACGATGGCCTTGGCCATGGCGATCATGAAGAACCAGAAACAGATCTTGGCGAAGAAGACGAGCGCCAGGGCCAGCTTGCCCCACCAGCCCCACATCGCGACCAGATCGATCGGCAGGCCCAGGTTCCAGCCGCCGAAGAACAGCACGCTGATCATGGCGCACATCAGGACGATGTTCGAATACTCGGCCACCATGAACAGCAGGTACGGCGTCGAGCTGTACTCGACCTGATAGCCGGCCACGAGTTCGGATTCGGCTTCCGGCAAGTCGAACGGCGGACGGTTGGTCTCGGCCAGGGCCGAGATGAAGAACATCCCCATCGCCACCACCATGACCGGCAGCAGGATGACGTTCTTGAGGCCCGCGCCACCGAAGACGTTCCAGTTCCAGATCCAGCCGGACTGCTTCTCGACGATGGTCGACAGGTTCATCGAGCCGGCCAGCAGGATCACCGTAATGATGATCAGGCCGATCGAGACTTCGTACGACACCATCTGCGCCGCCGAACGCAGGGCGCCCAGGAACGGGTACTTCGAGTTCGAAGCCCAGCCGCCCATGATGATGCCGTAGACGCCCAGCGAACTCATCGCCAGCAGGTAGAGGATGCCGACATTGATGTTGGAGACGACCCAGCCCGGCGCGAACGGCACGGCCGCCCAGCCCACGAAGGCCAGGACCAGGCTCAGCAGCGGCGCCAGCAGGAACACGACCTTGTCGGCGCCGGCCGGGATCACGATCTCCTYCAGCACGAACTTGAGGAAGTCGGCGAAGGATTGCAGCAGGCCGAAGGGACCAACGACGTTGGGGCCCTTGCGCATCTGGACACCGGCCCAGATCTTGCGGTCGGCTAGCAGGAGGAAGGCCAGGCTCAGCAGAACCCAGATCACGACCAGCAGGATGCCGCCGGTCGTCAGGCCAAACCAGAGAAGCGGAGAAGTCGAGCCCACGATTTACTCCGCGGCGATCTTGGCGGCGCCGGAGGCCACGGCCGCGCATTCGGCCATGGTCACGCTGGCGCGCGCGACGGGGTTGGTCAGGTGGAAGGCCTTGATCGGGCTTTCGAACGGCGCGTCCGAAACCTCGGCGTCGCCGCCCAGGGAGCCGACATCGAACGACGTGGCGACCGAGCCCGGCGCGTAGTCGATCTGGCCAAAGGTCGGGTGATCGGCGAACAGCTTGGCGCGCAGTTGGTCCAGGCTGTCATAGGGCAGCTTGTGGCCGAGCACTTCCGAGAGCGCCCGCAGGATCGACCAGTCTTCCTTGGCCTCACCCTTCGGGAACACGGCGCGCTTGCCCTGTTGGACGCGGCCTTCGGTGTTCACATAGAGGCCGTTCTTCTCAGTATAGGCCGCACCCGGCAGGATGACGTCGGCCTTGTGCGCGCCGGCGTCGCCGTGCGTGCCGAGGTAGATCTTGAAGGCGTCCGAGGCCGCGGGCTCGCACTCGTCGGCGCCCAGCAGGAACAGGACGTCCAGAGCGCCCGGCTTCAGCATGTCGGCGGCCGACAGACCGCCCTCGGCCGGGACGAAGCCCATGTCGAGACCGGCCACGCGGGCGGCGGCGGTGTGCAGGACGTTCCAGCCGTTCCAGCCGTCGCGGACCACCTTCATGGTCTTGGCGAGGCCGGCGGCCGCCTTGAGGATGGCCGCGCCGTCGGCGCGGGCCAGAGCGCCCTGGCCGATGATGATCGCGGGACGCTCGGCGGCCTTCAGAGCAGCGACAAAGTCGCTCTTGCTCTTGGCCAGGCCCGCCAGGGTCTTGGCGCCGGCGCCGAGGTAGTCGTAGTCGAACGTCAGGTCGGCCTGCTCGCCGATGACGCCGAAACGGGTCTTGCCGGCGATCCACTGCTTGCGGAAGCGGGCGTTGAGGACCGGAGCCTCGAGGCGCGGGTTCGTACCGACGAAAAGAACGACGTCGGCGTTCTCGATACCGGCCAGGGTCGAGTTGAACAGCCAGCTTTCACGCGGACCGGCGCCCAGGGCCGTACCGTCCTGGCGGCTGTCGAGGTTCTTCACGCCCAAGGCGGTGAACAGGTCCTTGGTCGCCTTCAAGCTTTCGGCGTCCTGCAGGTCGCCGGCGATGACGCCGACGCGCTCCGGCGCGGTCGCCGTGAGCTTGGACGCGATGGCGGCGAAGGCTTGGGCCCAGGTCGCCGGCTGCAGTTTGCCGCCGACACGGACGTACGGACGATCCAGACGCTGACGGCCCAGGCCGTCGACGGCGTAGCGGGTCTTGTCCGAGATCCACTCTTCGTTGATGTCATCGTTGTTGCGCGGCAGGACGCGCAGCACGGCCGCGCCGCGGGCGTCGACGCGGATCGACGAGCCCAGGGCGTCCATGACGTCGACGCTCTCGGTCTTCTTCAGTTCCCACGGGCGGGCTTCGAAGGCGTAAGGCTTGGAGGTCAGCGCGCCGACCGGGCAGAGGTCGATGACGTTGGCGCTGAGCTCGGACGTCACCGCCGCACCCAGATAGGTCGTGATTTCAACGTCTTCGCCGCGCGAGATCAGGCCGATTTCCGGCGACCCGGCCACTTCGGTGATGAAGCGGACGCAGCGCGTGCACTGGATGCAGCGCGTCATCACGGTCTTGATCAGCGGGCCCATGGCCTTTTCTTCGACCGCGCGCTTGTTTTCTTCATAGCGGCTGTCGTCGCGGCCGTAGCCGACGGCCTGATCCTGCAGGTCGCACTCGCCGCCCTGGTCACAGATCGGGCAGTCCAGCGGGTGGTTGATGAGCAGGAACTCCATCACCCCTTCGCGGGCCTTCTTGACCATCGGAGTCTTGGTGAAGATCTCCTGGCCCTCGGCGGCCGGCAGGGCGCACGAGGCCTGCGGCTTCGGCGGGCCGGGCTTCACCTCGACCAAGCACATGCGGCAGTTGCCGGCGATGGACAGGCGCTCGTGGTAGCAGAAGCGCGGGATCTCTTCCCCGGCCAGTTCCGCGACCTGCAGAACCGTCATGCCGGGTTCGAACTCGACTTCGACGCCGTTGACCTTGGCTGTAGCCATTATTCTCGCACTCCGCCGTAGGGCGAATCCACTAATTCCAATCGCGCTTCGATACGATCGACGCGTACTTCAAGACGATCGAGCCGGCGGTTTACACCGGCCAAGCCCTCTTCCACATGAGTCATACGAACCTTCACGTCCCGCATGTCCTCCGCCAGACGGTCGAGCTTGCCGTCCATCTTGCGAAGCAACACGAGAACCAAATTGTCAGGCTCCTCGGCCATGCCTATTCCGCCGCGATCAGCTTGGCGCCCTGCACGTGCAGGCGACCGCTACGATAGGAAGCGATCCGCTCCTCCACCTCGTGGCGGAAGTGGCGGAACAGGCCCTGGATCGGCCAGGCGGCCGCGTCGCCCAGGGCGCAGATGGTGTGACCCTCGACCTGGGTCGTGACGTCCAGCAGGGTGTCGATCTCTTTCGGATCGGCCTCGCCGGTGGCCATGCGCTCCATGACCCGCCACATCCAGCCGGTGCCTTCGCGGCACGGCGTGCACTGGCCGCAGCTCTCGTGCTTGTAGAAGTACGACAGGCGGGCGATGGCGCGGACCAGGTCGGTGGACTTGTCCATGACGATGACGGCGGCGGTGCCGAGGCCCGAGCGCAGGTTGCGCAGGGCGTCGAAGTCCATCGGCAGATCTTCGCACTGCTCGGCCGGGATCATCGGCACGGACGAGCCGCCCGGGATGACGGCCTTCAGGTTGCCCCAGCCGCCACGGATACCGCCGCAATGGTCTTCCATCAGCTGACGGAAGGGGATGCTCATCGCTTCTTCGACGTTGCAGGGCAGGTTCACGTGGCCCGAGACGCAGAACAGCTTGGTGCCGGCGTTGTTCGGACGGCCGAAACCGGCGAACCAGGCCGCGCCGCGACGCAGGATCGTGCCGGCGACGGCGATGCTCTCGACGTTGTTCACGGTCGTGGGCATGCCGTAGAGGCCCGCGCCGGCCGGGAACGGCGGCTTCAGGCGCGGCTGGCCCTTCTTGCCTTCCAGGCTCTCCAGCAGGGCCGTCTCTTCGCCGCAGATATAGGCGCCGGCGCCGTGGTGGACGTAGAGGTCGAAGTCCCAGCCGTGGACGTTGTTCTTGCCGATCAGCTTGGCCTCGTAGGCTTGCTTGATCGCCGCTTCCAGGCGCTCGCGTTCGAAGACGTACTCGCCGCGGATGTAGATGTAGCAGGCGTTGGCCAGCATGGCGCGCGAGGCGATCAGGCAGCCTTCGATCAGGAGGTGCGGGTCATGCCGCATGATCTCCCGGTCCTTGCAGGTGCCCGGCTCGGATTCGTCGGCGTTGACGACGAGGTAGTGAGGACGACCTTCCTTCACTTCCTTGGGCATGAACGACCACTTCAGGCCGGTGCCGAAGCCCGCGCCGCCCCGGCCGCGCAGGCCCGAGTTCTTCATGTTGTCGATGATCCAGTCGCGCCCGGCGTCCAGGATGTCCTTGGTGCCATTCCAGCAGCCGCGCTTCTTCGCGCCCTCGAGGCCCCAATCGTGGAGGCCATAGAGGTTGGTGAAGATGCGGTCCTTGTCTTCGAGGATACCGACCATGACTCAGCTTTGCGGATCGAATGGATGGGCGCGCACATAGCGCGCCCGACGAATGATGACATAGGCGAAAAGCAGCCAGCCCACGCCGATCGTGACGAGGCCGGCGATGACCGCCCAGAACGGGGCGCCCGGAATAGTGCGACCCCAGATCAGCAGGATCGCACCCGCCAGGCAGGCCACGAAGCCGACGCCGCGTTCGCGACGATGCAGGCCCCGGATGGTGTCGGCATAGGCCGCGCGGCGCGTGTTGAGGGCGCTGTCGTCGATCATGACGAGGCCCCCTCCCCCTTGGTCGCGCGCATCCAGCCCAGGATGAACCAGATCTGCGCGACCACCCCCGCGGCGATGGCCAGGATGAAGACAGGCTTGGCCCAACCAAGTCCCAGCGACACCGCGCCATAGATCGCCACGCCGGCCAGCACGAAGCAGACCGCGTCGATGGCGAGCATCGCGGTCAGGCGCTTCTTCTGCAGGGCGGCGTCGGCGGTCATGTTAGGCGGTCGGTTCCGGCTTGGCCTTGGAGGCCTTCGGCTTCTCGGGCAGGTTCGGGATCTTGATCTTCTTGGCGTACGAGCCGTCGTAAAGCTTCGGATCCGTCAGGGTATGGATAGCGCCCTTCGGTTCCGAGGCGACACGGCCGTCATAGCTGCCCGGCTTGGGCGCCTTTCCGGCCGCGAAGTCGTCCAGGATCTGGGCCAGACTCTCCGGCGTCAGGTCCTCGTAATAGTAGTCGTTGATCGCGGCCATCGGGGCGTTGCAGCACGCGCCCAGGCACTCGACCTCTTCCCAGCTGAACTTGCCGTCGGCCGAGACGTGGTTGGCGTCGCCGATCTTGGCCTTCAGCACGGCCTTCAGGTCCAGCGCGCCGCGCAGCTGGCACGGCGTGGTGCCGCACAGCTGGACGAAGGCGACCTTGCCGACCGGTTGCAGCTGGAACATCACGTAGAAGGTGGCCACTTCCAGCACGCGGATAACCGGCATTTCGAGCTGCTTGGCGATCTCCTGGATCGCGGGCTCGGACACCCAGCCTTCCTGCTTCTGGGCCAGCCACAGCATCGGGATCACCGCCGACTGCTTGCGGACAGCGGGGTACTTGGCCTTCCACCAGTCGGCCTTGGCCTGGCTGTCCTTCGAGAAGGCGAAGCTGGCAGGCTGCTCTTTGGCAAGACGACGAACGCTCATCGGGCGAAATCCACGCGGGCGATCTTGTCGCCTTTGAAAGTGTAGATGGCGGCGACTTCGAACACCGGGTCGCCATTGCCGCGGTCGACGCGCTCGTGATCGATCACGTTCGAGCCGACCACGATACGATTCAGCAGCTGCGCCTTGTTCTTCGGGAACTGGGCGAAGGCGGCTTCGTACCAGGCGCGATAGGCCTCGATGCCCGTCCGCGCCACGTCGCCGTTCAGGCCGGCGACCACCACGTCGTCGGCGAAATGGGCGCAGTGAGCGTCCAGGTCCTGGGCGTTGTAGGCGTCGAGCTGAGCCTGGGCGATCTTCTCAAGGCTCATCGATCGACCTCGCCGAAGACGATGTCGAGCGAGCCCAAGATGGCCGAGACGTCGGCCAGCTGGTGGCCGCGGTTCATCCAGTCCATCGCCGCCAGGTGCGAGAAGCCCGGCGCCTTGATCTTGCAGCGGTACGGCTTGTTGGTGCCGTCGCTGACCACATAGACGCCGAACTCGCCCTTCGGCGCTTCGACGGCGGCGTAGACCTCGCCTTCCGGCGTCTTGAAGCCCTCGGTGTAGAGCTTGAAGTGGTGGATCAGGGCTTCCATCGAGCGCTTCATCTCGGCGCGGCGCGGCGGGCTGACCTTGTTGTCCTCGGTCAGCACGGGGCCCGGCGTACCGCGCAGCATTTGCACGGCCTGCAGGATGATCTTCGTCGACTCGCGCATCTCCTGCATGCGGCAGAGATAGCGGTCGTAGCAGTCGCCGTTCTTGCCCAGCGGGATGTCGAATTCGAACTCGTTGTAGTTCTCGTAGGGCTGGTTGCGGCGCAGGTCCCAGGCGATGCCCGACCCGCGCACCATCACGCCCGAGAAACCCCAGGCCCAGGCGTCTTCCTTGCTGACCACGCCGATATCGACGTTGCGCTGCTTGAAGATGCGGTTGTCGGTGATCAGGCCTTCGATGTCGTCGCAGATCTTGGGGAAAGCCTTGGCCCAGCTCTCGATGTCGTCGATCAGCGACGGGGTCAGGTCCTGGTGGACRCCGCCCGGACGGAAATAGTTGGCGTGCAGGCGAGCGCCGCAGGCGCGCTCGTAGAACACCATCAGCTTCTCGCGCTCCTCGAAGCCCCAGAGCGGCGGCGTCAGGGCGCCGACGTCCATGGCCTGGGTCGTCACGTTCAGCAGGTGATTGAGGATGCGGCCGATCTCGCAGAACAGCACGCGCACGACCTGACCGCGCTTGGGCACTTCGACACCCAGCAGCTTCTCGATGGCCAGGCAGAACGCATGCTCCTGGTTCATCGGCGCCACGTAGTCGAGGCGGTCGAAGTACGGGATGTTCTGCAGATAGGTCCGCGCTTCCATCAGCTTTTCGGTGCCGCGGTGCAGCAGGCCGATGTGCGGATCGACGCGTTCGACGATTTCGCCGTCCAGCTCCAGAACCAGACGCAGCACGCCGTGCGCGGCCGGGTGCTGGGGGCCGAAGTTGATGTTGAACTTGCGGACCGGCGTCTCCGGAATGGCCGGGGTCGTCGGGGCGTCGCGGAAGAAGTCGGTCGCCGCGGCGGGCGCGTTCGTGCCAGTCATGACTTAAGCGTCCCCTGCCCGCTTTTCGGCCTTCTCGTCGCCCGGCAGGGCGTACTTGGCGCCCTCCCACGGAGACATGAAGTCGAAGGCGCGGAACTCGGTGATCTTCACGGGTTCGTAGACAACGCGCTTGAGCTCGTCGTCGTAACGGACCTCGACGTAACCCGTCATCGGGAAGTCCTTCCGCAGCGGATGGCCGTGGAAGCCGTAGTCGGTCAGGATCCGGCGCAGGTCCGGATGGCCCTCGAAGAACACGCCGTACATGTCGAACGCCTCGCGCTCGAACCAGTCGGCGACCGGGAACACCGCCGTGGCGCTGGGCACCGGCGTGTCCTCGTCGGTCTGCACCTTCAGGCGGACGCGGGTGTTCTTCACCATCGATAGCAGGTGGTAGACCACGTCGAAGCGCGCGGCGCGCTCGGGGTAGTCGACCGCCGTCAGGTCCACCAGCTGGTGGAAACGATAGTCGGGATGATCCCTCAGGTAGGTCAGGGCCTGGACGACGCGCGGGGCCGAGCCCAGCACGGTCAGCTCGCCGAACGCCACATAGTAGGTCGAGATCGCGCCGGCCGAGTTGGCGACAATCGCTTGGCCCAGGGCTTCGAGGTCTTGGCTCATCGCTCGATCGTCCCCGTGCGACGGATCTTCTTCTGCAGCTGCAGCACGCCGTAGACCAGCGCCTCGGCCGTGGGCGGGCAGCCCGGCACGTAGATGTCGACCGGCACGATGCGGTCGCAGCCGCGCACGACGCTGTAGCTGTAATAGTAGTAACCGCCGCCATTGGCGCAGCTGCCCATCGAGATGACGTAGCGGGGCTCCGGCATCTGGTCGTAGACCTTGCGCAGGGCCGGGGCCATCTTGTTGGTCAGGGTGCCAGCGACGATCATCACGTCCGACTGGCGCGGGCTGGCGCGCGGCGCGAAACCGTAACGCTCCAGGTCGTAGCGCGGCATGGCCGAGTGCATCATTTCGACGGCGCAGCACGCCAGGCCGAACGTCATCCACATCAAGCTGCCGGTGCGGGCCCAGGTGATCAGGTCGTCGGCGGCGGCGGTGATGAAGCCCTTGTCGGCCAGCTGCTGCGAGACACCATCGAAGAACGGGTCGTGCAGCTTGGGGTCATAGCCCTCGACCGTCGAACGGCCGGCCGAAAGCGCCGGCGCCGACGAAGCGTTGGCGGGAACGATCACTCCCATTCGAGGGCGCCCTTCTTCCATTCATAGACAAAGCCGACGGTCAGGACGCCGAGGAACGTCATCATCGACCAGAAGGCGAACTGGGCCACGTCGTGCGGCAGCTTCATCAGCGTGACCGCCCAAGGGAACAGGAACGCCACTTCCAGGTCGAAGATGATGAAGAGGATCGACACCAGATAGAACCGGACGTCGAACTTCATGCGCGCGTCGTCGAAGGCGTTGAAGCCGCATTCGTACGCGGACAGCTTTTCAGGGTCCGGCGCCTTCGGCGCGAACACGGCCGCGGCGAGGATGAAGACGATGCCGATGGCCGCCGCAATCCCTAGGAAGATCACGATCGGCAGGTATTGGAGAAGGAAGGCGGTCATGACAGCCCTTGGCTTGAATCGAGCGGGTTGTAGCCCACTGTCGCAGCCGCTTCAAACACCCCGGAACACATTGAGAAACGATCGCAACTGGATCTGTTCCCGAGAACGTCGATCTGTGTTGGGCGGGCGCCGAAACCTCTGCTTGCCGGGACCAGCCTGCCGCCCGCATTTGGTCTGACGAGACCGAAACCGCCCATGCGGAACGGGGTATTCGTTGCTTCTTCGAGATGCCCGTTGACACGAGTCTTCGCCCGACATATCAGACGCCCCTCGCCGATCGGCGGGTCGCACTTTCGCTTCGGCGAAGGGATATGCGGATGTAGCTCAGTTGGTTAGAGCGCCGGCCTGTCACGCCGGAGGTCGCGGGTTCGAGTCCCGTCATTCGCGCCACCCTTTCAAAGGTGGTAGGCTTCCCCCTCTCGGTCTACGGACGACCGTCGCGCCCAGGCGCACGACGCGGATGTAGCTCAGTTGGTTAGAGCGCCGGCCTGTCACGCCGGAGGTCGCGGGTTCGAGTCCCGTCATTCGCGCCACCGTCCGATGGTTCTTCTCCTCAAATCGAGAGTGATTTCGGCAACGCTCGGTGTTGCTGAAGACTTGAGTTGCTGAAAGCGCGCGCCATCTAGCGAAGATGACCCGTCCCGCTTACCCGCCGCTCTCCGTCCTGGATCTCGCGCCCGTTCCGCAGGGGACACAGGTCGGCCAGGCCCTCCACAACAGTCTGGACCTGGCCCGTCACGCTGAAACCCTCGGCTTCCACCGCTACTGGCTGGCCGAGCATCACAACATGCCGGGCATCGCCAGCGCCGCGACGGCCGTGGTGATCGGCCATGTGGCCGGCGGCACCTCGACGATTCGGGTCGGTTCGGGCGGCGTCATGCTGCCCAACCACGCACCGCTGATGGTCGCCGAGCAGTTCGGGACCCTGGCGGCCCTCCATCCGGGCCGCATCGACCTGGGCCTTGGCCGTGCGCCGGGCACGGACCAGGCGACCATGCGCGCGCTGCGCCGCTACGCGGGCGCCGTCGATTCGTTCGCTCAGGACGTSGTCGARCTGCAGCACTGGTTCAAGCCGGCCGAGCCGGACCAGAACGTCCGCGCCGTGCCCGGCGAAGGCCAGGATGTGCCGATCTGGCTGCTCGGTTCTTCGACCTGGAGCGCCCAGCTGGCCGCCGCATTGGGGCTGCCATTCGCCTTCGCGGCCCATTTCGCGCCCGACTCGCTGCTGGACGCCCTCCTTCTCTATCGCCGCCACTTCAAGCCGTCGGAGACGCTGGAAAAGCCCTACGCCCTGGTTTGCATCGGCGTGTGTGCGGCCGACACCGACGCGGAGGCGACCCGCCTGTCGACCTCGACCCAGCAGCAGTTCCTGGCCCTGCGGCGCGGCCGTCCGGGCCTRCTGCCGCCACCGGTCGACGATATCCGCGAGCACGCTTCTCCCGCCGAGCTGGCGGGCCTGGACCACACGTTCCAATACGCGGCCATCGGTTCACCCGAGACCGTGCGGCGCAAGATCGATCAGGTGCTGGAGATGACCCAGGCCGACGAGTTGATGGCCGCGTCCCAGATCTACGACCACGACGCGCGCAAGCGCAGCTACGAGATCCTGGCCAGCCTGCGAGTCTAGTGGTCGCGAAGCTGCGGCTGGCCGCCAAACGCCCGGTGGCCGCTCAAGCCTCCATAGATCGCGCAAAGCTGGCCGAAGACGGCGTCCCAGCCATGCCGCTCGACCGCGCGACGCCGAGCCGCCGCCCCGACCGCGACGATGTCACGGGCGAACAAGGCTTCGATCGCTTCGGCGAAGGCCGCCGGTTCCGATTCCGTGGCCAGCTGTCCGACCTCTTCGTCGACGGATTCGGCGACTCCGCCGGCGGCGACGCCGACCACGGGCAGGCCGCAGGCCATCGCTTCCAGCACGATCAGGCCGAACGGCTCGTTGTCGTTGGCGTGAACGAAGGCGTCACAGCTGGCCAGCACCCCAGCCAGTTCGGCCGGATCGCGGACATAGTCCAGGCAGATCGCCCGATCGCTGACCGGCGCGCCGCCGCCAGCCCCGACGAACAGCAGCTTGTAGGGCGCGCCCAGCCGCTCGACCGCCGCGACCAGCACCTCCAGCCGCTTCTCGCGCGCCGGGCGGCCGGCGAAGACCAGCAGGCGCTCGCCCGGCGAAACGCCAAGCCGGCGCCGCAGGGCGTCCCGATCAGCGCGCGACGGGTGGAACAGCTCGGTGTCGACGCCCAGCGGCAGGCCGATGGCGTTGTGGACGCCCGCCTCGATCAGGCGGCCGGCGATGAAACGGCTTGGCGCCACGGCCTGGTCGAACTGGCGATAGATCGCCGCCCAGCGCTTCTGGACCGGTTTCTCAGCCCATTCACCGATATGCAGCGCCGCCAGGGCGCCCAGGTCGGTGTGGCAGAACCCGACGACCGGCACGCCCAAGGCGTCGCCGGCGCGCAGAGCGGCTAGGCCCGGCGTGTAAGGATCGCCAGCCTCGATGACGTCTGGCCGCTGGCGGATCAGCCGCTCCATCCAGGCCTGCTTGACCACGGGCCAGCGATAGCCGGCGCCGAAGGGCAGTGGCGCGGCGTAGATCGAGACCCGCCCTCGCCCGTCGTACGAATCGCGCGCGCCCGGCACCACCAGCGTGTGGCGGACATCCGGCCGGTTGGCGGTCAGCCAAGTCCGTTTGGAAGACAGATAGCGACGCACCCCACCGCTGCGCGGGGCGTACAGCATGGTCGTGTCGACGAGGCGTACGATGTCGTCAGTCGGCGGAGTGACCTCGCGAGAAAAACCACGCAGGCCAAGCGGCCGGTCCGATCTCGTGTCCGTCACGCCGATTCCTCATCGATACCCCAAGCCGCCCCATTCGGCCCTTGAACGATAAAGCTTTTGCGACACTCACGGTTCCTCGCCGTTCCCGGACGATTTGAGGGTCACGCCGCGTCGCCCCAGAGCCTCGCGTAGCAATACCTCGACTTGCGCATTCACGCTACGCAACTCGGCGCTAGCCAGCCGTTCGACGGCGGCCAGCACTTCGGGGCGGACGCGCATCAGGAATGCACGGCGTCCGCCCTTGGCGTCGTTCGGTTCGCCCGCCACGTCAGCCGTACAGGGTGCCGGTGTTGACCACGGGCTGGGCCTCGCGATCGGCGCACAGCACCACCAGAAGATTGGAGACCATCGAAGCCCGGCGGTCGTCGTCGAGCGTGACCACGCCCCGCTCGCTGAGCTGGCTGAGGGCGCTCTCGACCATGTCGACGGCGCCGGCCACGATCGTGCGGCGCGCGGCCAGCACCGCCTCGGCCTGCTGGCGCTTCAGCATCGAGCCGGCGATCTCCGGAGCGTAGGCCAGGTGCATCAGGTGGGCTTCGTCGATGGCGACGCCAGCCACGGCGATACGCTGCTGCAGGTCCTTCTGCAGGCGATCGCCGACCTCCTCGGCGTGAGCTCGCAGAGTGGGTTCGCCCTCCTCCGCGTGGTCGTAGGCGTAGTGCGAGGCGACCTCGCGCAGGCCGGTCTCGATCTGGATGTTCACGAAGGCGATGTAGTCGTCGACGTCGAACAGGGCCTGGGCCGAATCCTGGACCCGCCAGACGATGTTGGCGGCGATCTCGATCGGGTTGCCGCGCTTGTCGTTCACCTTCAGCATCTCGCTGGTGACGTTGCGGACCCGCAGGCTGATCTTCTTGCGGCCGTACCAGGGCAGGATCCAGCGCAGCCCCGTGCGACGGTCGGTGCCGACATAGCTCCCGAACAGCGTGATGACATAGGCCTCGTTTGGTTGCAGCGCGTAGAAGCCGCACGAAACCATGGCGAACAGAAAGACCAGGAGGGCGCCCAAAGCCGCATAGGCCGCGCCGTCATCCCGGGCCTGGGCGAAGGCCCAGATCCCGGCGGCCAGCAGGATTGGAAGCGCGAGCAGCGGCAGACCGCCGCCCATGCCGCCGTGCGGGCGCTCCGTCGTCGGGTTGATGGTGCGAGTCTCGGACATGACGCTCCTCCAGCGTTGATACCGAAGTGATATCACTTTGGTAGCAGCCCGCAATAGGAACCGAGGCGCATGAGCCATCGGCCCGCGGCGTGCGCCGCGGAAGCCGGGTTCCAGATCTGGAGGAGGATGGTGGGCAGTGAGGGGATCGAACCCCCGACCCTCTCGGTGTAAACGAGACGCTCTACCGCTGAGCTAACTGCCCTCTCGATCGCCGGCGCTTCTAGCCGCCCGGCGCGTCCGCGCATAGCGCGAAAACGAAAAGGCGGCGCGCCAGTCCCCTGGCGCTCCGCCTTCCGTTAAGCGGAAAACTGTTTAGCCGTTCAGCGAGGACTTCAGGCCTTCGCCGACCTGGAAGCGCGCGGTCTTCGACGCGGGACGGTTCACCGTCTCGCCGGTGCGCGGATTGCGAGCGGTGCCGGCGGCGCGGGTCACGGCCTTGAACGTGCCGAAGCCGACCAGGCGAACGTCTTGACCCGACTTCAGCGAGTCGGTGACGGCGTCGATAAAGGCTTCCAGAGCGTCCTTGGCCTGGTTCTTGTTGATGCCCGCCTTTTCGGCGATCGCCGTAACGAGTTCGGCTTTTGTGGTCATGTTTTTCTCCCAGCCTGAGCGGCGACGCGTTCTTGTGCTTACGGCGCTACGCTCGGCGGGGATTATGGCGGTTGAAAATGCCTCGTCAAACGCGAGCGGCGCGGGAATCTCCCGCGCCGCATAAGTTATCAACGATAACTTGCGTCTAGTGGGTCAATACGGCGTCGCTATCGCCCTCGTCTTTCTTCGCACTCGCAGCAATCGGCTCCTCGGCCTCGTTCCACTCGACCGGAGTCAGAGGGCCCGTGAGGGCGTGCTTGAGCACCTCGTCCATGGTCGAGACCGGGATGATTTCCAGTCCAACCTTGACACTCTGGGGCACGTCCACGAGGTCCTTTTCGTTCTCCTGCGGGATCAGGACCGTCTTGACGCCCGAACGCAGGGCCGCCAGCAGCTTCTCCTTCAGGCCGCCGATGGCGGTGACCCGGCCGCGCAGGGTGATCTCGCCGGTCATGGCGATATCCTTGCGGATCGGGATGCCTGTCAGCACAGAGACGATGGCCAGACCCATGGCGGCGCCGGCCGACGGACCGTCCTTGGGCGTGGCGCCGTCCGGCACGTGGATGTGCACGTCGGTCTTTTCAAACATCGGCGGCTTGATGCCGAACTGCACCGACCGCGAACGGACGTAGCTGTTGGCCGCCGAGATTGACTCCTTCATCACTTCCTTGAGGTTGCCGGTGATCGACATGCGACCCTTGCCCGGCATCTTCACGGCTTCGATGGTCAGGATGTCGCCGCCGAACTCCGTCCAGGCCAGACCGGTGACGATGCCGACCTGGTCGACCTCGTCGGTCTCGCCGTAGCGGTACTTCTTGACGCCCGCGTACTTGGCCAGGCGCTCGTCGTCGATCGTGATCGTGGTCAGCTTCTCGCGGGCCAGGTCACGGACCGTCTTGCGCGCCAGGGCGCCCAGTTCCCGCTCCAGCGACCGCACGCCGGCTTCCCGGGTGTAGTAGCGGATCAGGTCGCGGATCGCCTTGTCCGGAACGACGAACTCGGCCGGCTTCAGGCCGTGGTCCTTCGACAGCTTCGGCAGGATGTGCCGCTTGGCGATCTCCAGCTTTTCGTCCTCGGTGTAGCCGGGGATACGAATGATCTCCATGCGGTCCAGCAGCGGCTGGGGCATGTTCAAGCTGTTGGCCGTCGTGACGAACATCACCTGCGACAGGTCGTAGTCGACCTCCAGATAGTGGTCGCCGAAGGTCGAGTTCTGCKACGGATCGAGCACTTCGAGCAGGGCCGAGGCGGGGTCGCCGCGATAGTCGCTGCCCATCTTGTCGATCTCGTCCAGCAGGACGAAGGCGTTGGTGGTCTTGGCCTTCTTCATCGACTGGACGACCTTGCCGGGCATCGAGCCGATGTAGGTGCGGCGGTGACCGCGGATCTCCGCCTCGTCACGCACACCGCCGAGGCTCATGCGCACGAACTCGCGACCGGTAGCCTTGGCCAGCGACTTGCCCAGCGAGGTCTTACCGACGCCGGGAGGACCGACCAGGCACAGGATCGGGCCCTTCAGCGAGTTGGTCCGGGCCTGGACGGCCAGGTACTCGAGGATCCGTTCCTTGACCTTGTCCAGGCCGTAGTGGTCGGCTTCGAGGATCTCCTCGGCTTCCAGCAGGTCGATCTTCTTGGTCTTGGCCTTGCCCCACGGGATCGACAGCAGCCAGTCCAGATAGTTGCGGACCACGGTGCTCTCGGCCGACATCGGGCTCATGTTGCGCAGCTTCTTCAGCTCGCTCTCGGCCTTGGTGCGGGCTTCCTTGGAAAGCTTGGTCCTCTTGATGCGCTTTTCGAGGTCGATCAGCTCGTCGCGCGAGTCATCCGGGTCGCCCAGCTCGCGCTGGATCGCCTTCATCTGTTCGTTCAGATAATACTCGCGCTGGGTCTTCTCCATCTGGCGCTTGACGCGCGAGCGGATCTTCTTCTCGACCTGCAGCACCGAGATCTCGCCCTCCATCAGGGCGAAGACCTTTTCCAGGCGCTTCACGACGTCGAAGATTTCCAGCAGATGCTGCTTGTCGCCGATCTTCACTGACAGGTGGGCGGCGATGCTGTCGGCCAGCTTGCCCGGCTCGGCGATCTGCGGGATCGACGCCAGGGCCTCCGGCGGCACCTTCTTGTTCAGTTTGACGTAGTTTTCGAATTGCTCGACGACGGCGCGCGACAGGGCCTCGGCCTCGGGGCCGACGCCTTCGTCTTCGCTGACCTCGCCGATCTGGGCTTCGTAATAGGACTCCTGGTCGGTGAAGGCCACGACTGCGGCGCGGCCCTTGCCCTCGACCAGCACCTTCACGGTGCCGTCGGGCAGCTTCAGCAGCTGCAGGACGGTGGCCAGCACGCCGACGTCGAAGATGTCGCCCGGCGCCGGATCATCGTCGGCCGAGTTCTTCTGGGTCACCAGCAGGATCTGCTTGTCGCCGCGCATGACCTCTTCGAGGGCGCGCACGGATTTGTCGCGCCCGACGAAGAGCGGCACCACCATGTGCGGGAACACAACGATATCCCGCAGCGGCAAGACAGGAAGCGTACGTAGTTCGGACATGTGCTCATTTACTCCTGGCCGGCGCGGTCGCTCACGCTCGCGCCTAGCCATTCGGGCCGCCGTCACCCAGACGATGCGCCTGAGTCGGCCAGCCCGTCCGCCCGGGACTGGGCGGCTGGTTGTTATTTATGTGGACCTTTTGCAACGGGGTTCAAGACGCCTCCCGTCGCAGCGGCGACGAGTCGCGCCACACGCGATGCGATCAACGGGAATGGACGCCCTGCCCGCTTGCGAATCCGGGTCCTAGACCCCCCGCCCCCGCAGCACCGCATCGAGGTCGGACATCACCAGGCGCGCGCCGTCGAAGCTGAGATGGTCGTCGTCGCGATAGAGGATCGTCGCCCCCTTGGTGGTCCGGCACAGCTCGCGGGCGCAGAACTTGCTCCACGGCAGCGTCACCGTCACCCCGGGATGGGCGGCGGCCAGCCGGGTCAGGATGCGGTCGGCGGCCTGGGCCTCGGCGTAGTTCTGGGCCCTGGCCACCTCGCAGTGGTGGGTGTCGATGCGCATGAAGCGGGCCCGGGCCAGGCACTTGCTGGGCAGGAAGGAAAATTCCGGCGTCGAGCCGATCAGCACGATGCGGATCCCCGGCCCCAGGTCCCGACGGGTGCGGGTCAAGGTGGCGTCCAGCGCCGCGTAGGCCGCCGCCTCGCGGGCGGCGGGGTCGGCCGCGTCGTCGGCCAGCATCGAGGTCCAACGGCCGCTGATCATCACATAGCGCAGGCCAGGCTCGGTCTGGGCCTGGCGCATGACGTCGGCGTCGAAGGCCAGGCACTCGGCGGTGGCGAACGGCGAGCCGCCATTGGCGAGCAGCGGCCGGCAGCCGGACTTGGTGGCCTGGCGGGCCGGCAGGCCCTGGCCGGCGGCCCAGTCGGCGACGCCGGGAAAGACGTGGTCGGCGTGGGAGTCGCCCCAGACCAGCACCTTGGGCTCGCGGCCGCCCGACACGCAGCCGGCGATCGGTGGGGCCCGCCGGGCGCCGTCCGGCACGTGGCAGTGGGAGCGCAGCGGATTGATGGTCTCCGAGACCAGCTCGGCCTGCAGCACCCCGTCGGGCGCCCGCTGCGGCGCGCCCTTGACCGCCCGCAGCGCCAGGCCCGCGCTGCCGGCCAGGACCAGCACCACGGCGGCGGCGGCCAGCGGCCCGCGCCGCCGCGCGCCCGGGGTCGGCCGAACGCGGAACGGTCGCTCGACGAAGCGCCACGACAGCCAGCCCAGGCCGAAGGCGACGGCCACCGCCAGCAGGATCTCCGCCGGGGTCAGAGCCCGGGCCAGGAACAGCGGCGGCAGCACCAGGGCCGGCCAGTGCCACAGATAGAGCGAATAGGAGATCAGGCCGACGCCGACCGCCCAGGGATGCGACAGCAGCCTGGCCACCGCGGTGTCGCCCTCGGCGTTGGCGTGGATCATCAGCGCCGCCCCGACGCAGGGGATCAGCGCCGTGACGCCCGGGAAGCGGATGGCCTCGCTCAGCGCCGCCATGCCGCCCAGCACCAGGGCCAAGCCCAGCGCCGACAGGCCCTCGCGCGCGGCGCGCGGCGCGGGCCTGGGCAGGCGGCCGGTGGCCAGCAGGGCCCCGATCGACAGCTCCCAGGCCCGCGACGGGATCAGATAGAAGGCGGCGTTGCGGTCCCAACGCATCATCAGCTCCGACACCGCCAGCGAAACCACCGTCAGCAGCGCGATCCACAGCCCCGCCCGGCGCCGGGCGAACCGCGAATAGATCAGCCAGATGACGAACGGCCACAGGATGTAGAACTGCTCCTCGACCGACAGCGACCAGGTGTGCAGCAGCGGCTTTTCCTGGGCCGGGCCGTCGAAATAGCCGCCCTTCAGCCAGAACAGGATGTTGGACGAGAACAGCGCCACCGAGACCAGGGCCGAACTGTAGGCCCGCAGGTCGGCCGGCGGCAGGAACAGCGTCGCCGCCGCGGTGACCACCGCCAGCATCGCCGCCAGGGCCGGAATGATCCGCCGCACCCGGCGCTCGTAGAAGGTGAGGATCGAGAACCGGCCGCGGTCGCACTGGTCGATCAGCACGCCGGATATCAGATAACCCGATATCACGAAGAACACATCGACGCCGATGAAGCCGCCCGGCAGAGCTTTCGGAAAGGCGTGGAACAAGACCACGCCAAGCACGGCGACCGCTCGCAGCCCGTCTATGTCGCGCCTATACTGAAGCATCAAGCTTGACCACTGAAGCGACCGACCAGGCCACTTCTCGACGCAAGACGATGTCGGCGTCAACCGCCAGATATGAAAAAGGCGGGACCTTTCGGCCCCGCCCTAATCTTCAAGCAGTCGACGCCCGTCAGGCCGAAGCCGCTCCGCCCTTCTTCTCGGCGTAGATCAGCAGCGGCTGAGCCCGGCCTTCGACGACCTCGGCATTGACCACCACTTCCTCGACGCCCTCGTAGTTGGGCAGCTCGAACATGGTCTCCAGCAGGATGCCTTCCATGATCGAGCGCAGGCCGCGCGCGCCGGTCTTGCGAAGGATGGCCTTCTTGGCGACGCCATGCAGGGCGTCCTCCGTGAAGGTCAGGCCGATGTTCTCCATCTCGAACAGGCGCTGGTACTGCTTGACGAAGGCGTTCTTCGGCTCGGTCAGGATCTTGACCAGGGCGACCTCGTCGAGGTCTTCCAGGGTCGCGACCACCGGCAGACGGCCGATGAATTCCGGGATCAGGCCGAAGCGCTGCAGGTCGTCGGGCTCGACGTTCCGCAGGATCTCGCCCGTGCGGCGGTCTTCCGGATCGGCCACCTTGGCGCCGAAGCCGATCGACTTGGCCGCGCCGCGCGCCGAGATGATCTTCTCGAGCCCGGCGAAGGCGCCGCCGCAGATGAACAGGATGTTCGTCGTGTCGACCTGCAGGAACTCCTGCTGCGGATGCTTGCGCCCGCCTTGCGGCGGCACGGAGGCGACGGTGCCTTCCATGATCTTCAGCAGGGCCTGCTGCACGCCTTCGCCCGACACGTCGCGGGTGATCGACGGGTTGTCGGACTTGCGGCTGATCTTGTCGATTTCGTCGATGTAGACGATGCCGCGCTGGGCCCGCTCGACGTTGTAGTCGGCGGCTTGCAGCAGCTTCAGCACGATGTTCTCGACGTCCTCGCCGACATAACCGGCTTCAGTCAGCGTCGTGGCGTCGGCCATCGTGAACGGCACGTCGATGATTCGCGCCAGGGTCTGGGCCAGCAGCGTCTTACCCGTACCGGTCGGACCGACCAGCAGGATGTTCGACTTGGCCAGCTCAACGTCGTTGTTCTTCGAGGCGTGGTTCAGGCGCTTGTAGTGGTTGTGAACCGCAACCGCGAGCACCTTCTTGGCGTGACCTTGTCCGATCACGTAATCGTCCAGGACTTCGCAGATCTCGCGCGGCGTCGGGACGCCGTCCTTGGACTTCACGAAAGCGATCTTGTGCTCTTCGCGAATGATATCCATGCAGAGCTCGACGCATTCATCACAAATGAACACCGTCGGTCCCGCGATGAGCTTACGCACCTCATGTTGGCTCTTTCCGCAGAAAGAACAGTAGAGAGTGCTTTTCGTGTCGCCGCTCGCGGCTTTCGTCATGATCGCTTCTCACACTATGGCGGCTTACGGCTTAACGCCGAGACGCCCCTCCGAGCGCATACACCGCCACCGAAGCAGACAGGATATACGCCGGGAGTTGTCTAATCCTTGACATTCCCCGATCCGGGCTCGGTTCACAAGCCTTGGCGGCGCCTTTCCCGCCTCAAACGCTCGAACCCGACGATCGTGTCATGAGCTCATCATCTAAATTGGGCGATTGGCGCCCGGGCGCAAGCGCCGGACGTCTTAGCCCTTACGGCGACGGCTCGAAGACCGTATGACCAAGGCGAGAATCGTATGGAAYGGAGCGTGCGGCGCACGCTCGCATGGAAGATCGATGGCGAAGCGTTCGTTGATGGCCAAGGGTTTGAGCGCGTCGCGCCCAATGACCGGCGATATGGGCCACGAACCCGCCCTGGTGGCCTTCGACTTCGACGGCACCCTGACCGTCAAGGACAGCTTCAACGCGTTCCTGAAGTGGCGCGCCGGGCCGCGCAAATGGACGCGCGGCGTCATCCGCCTGACGCCGGCCCTGATCACCTACGTGTTCGATCGCAATCGCACGAAACTCAAGGCCGCCGCGGTGCGAGAGTTCATGAAAGGCGCGACTGTCAGTCAGATCGAGGCCGACGCCCGCGCCTTCGCCGAGGCCTTCGCCCCGTCCCTGCTGCGTCCCGACGCCCTGGCGGTCTGGCGCGGCTGGCGGGCCAAGGGCGCCAAGATGGTCATTGTGACCGCCTCCCCCGAGATCACCGTCGCGCCGTTCGCCCGGGGCCTGGGCGCCGACCTGCTGATCGGCACGCGGCTCATGTGCTCGGAAGATGGTCGCATCCTCGGCGGCCTCGACGGGAACAATTGCCGGGCCAAGGAAAAGGTCGCCCGCCTGCGCGAGGTCTTCGGTCCCGACGTCCACCTGACGGCCGCCTATGGCGACACCTCCGGCGACACCGAAATGCTCGCGATCGCCGACGAGAAGGGCTACCGCATCTTCCGGGGCAAGCCGGACACCTGAGCCGATTTGCCGCAGGCGAGCGGACAAGAAAAAAGCCGCCGATCCGGAGATCGGCGGCTTTCTTGTTTCAGTGAAGCTTCGCCTATTCAGCGATGTCCGGGCCGTCGCGGCTTTCGTTGATGTGGTCGATCAGACCCCAGTCCTTGGCCTCTTCAGCGCTCATGAAGTGGTCACGGTCCAGGGTGCGTTCGACTTCTTCATAGGTGCGGCCGCAATGCTTGACGTAGATCTCGTTCAGGCGACGCTTGGTCTTGATGATGTCCTCGGCGTGGCGCTCGATGTCCGAGGCCTGACCGCGGAAGCCGCCCGAGGGCTGGTGCACCATGATGCGCGAGTTCGGCAGGCTGATGCGCTGACCGGGGGCGCCGGCGCACAGCAGCAGGCTGCCCATCGAGGCGGCCATGCCCATGCACACCGTCGAGACCGGGCTCTTGATGTATTGCATGGTGTCGTAGATCGCGAGGCCCGCCGTCACCACGCCGCCGGGCGAGTTGATGTACATGGCGATCTCTTTCTTGGGGTTCTCCGACTCCAGGAACAGCAGCTGGGCGCAGATCAGGCTGGCCATGCCGTCCTCGACGGGACCGGTCAGGAAGATGATCCGCTCCTTCAGCAGGCGCGAGAAAATGTCGAAGGCTCGCTCACCGCGGCTGGTCTGCTCGACCACCATCGGAACGAGGTTCATCGCCGTCGCCATCGGATCGTACATCATGGGGATCACCCTTTTCGTGTGTCTGGGCGCGCGAAAACGAATCAGCCCCCGGCGCGCCGTCGCTATCGCATATCGCGTGGCGCTTAACAGGTTGCAAGGAGCCGGCCGGTTCCGACCGATACGAAAAAGGCGCGGCCCTCGCGAGCCGCGCCTCTGATCGTTTCAGCTCAGCGAGCTTAGCCGCCGTAGCCTTCCGGCAGGTCGTCTTCTTCCAGGAGCTCGTCCTTGGAGACTTCCTTTTCCTCGACCTTGGCCTTGCCGAAGATCAGGTCGACGACCTTGTCCTCGTAGATCGGCGCGCGCAGGGCGGCCTGCAGGTCGCTGCGCTGGCGGTACATGTCGAACACCTGCTGGGCTTGCGCACCGTACTGGCGGGCTTCGCGCATGATGGCGTCGGTCAGTTCCTGGTCGGTGACGACCACGTCGTTCTTGCGACCGATTTCGGCCAGCACCAGACCCAGGCGCACACGGCGCTCGGCGATCTTGCGGTACTCGTCCTTCAGCTGGTCTTCCGACTTCTCGGCATCTTCCGGCGGCAGGCCGCCCCGGGCCTTGTCGGCCTCGACCTGTTGCCAGATGCCGGCGAATTCGGCGTCCACCATGCGCGGCGGCAGCGGGAAGTCGTGCTTGGTGTCCAGCACGTCCAGCAAGGCGCGCTTCAGCTTGAAGCGCGAGCTGTTGTCGTAGCGGCCAGCCAAGTTCGAACGCAGCAGGTCCTTCAGGGCGGCCAGGTCCGACAGGCCCAGGCGCTTGGCCAGCTCGTCGTCGGCCTTGCCGTCGACCGGGGCGCGGACTTCCGTCACCTTGGTGGCGAACTCGGCGTCCTTACCGGCCAGATCCTTGGCTTGGTACTCTTCCGGGAACTTCACCTTCACGACGAGCTCGTCGCCCGGCTTGGCGCCGACCAGTTGCTCTTCGAAGCCCGGGATGAATTGGCCCGAACCCAGGACCAGCTCGGCGCCCTCGGCCTTGCCGCCGGCGAATTCGACGCCGTCGACCGTGCCGACGAAGTCGATCAGCAGTTGGTCGCCGTCCTTGGCTTTCAGGCTCTTGCCAGTGCGCGGCTCGTAGGTGCGAGCTTGCTTGGCCAGCTCGTCCAGCGACTCGTCGACCTCCGCGTCGGTGATCTTGTAGACCGGCTTGGTCAGCTCGATCGAAGCCGGGTCGATCGGGTCGAACTCCGGCATGACTTCGATGGCCAGTTCGAACGCCAGGTCTTCACCGCCGGCGATGACCTTTTCCATGTCCGACGACGGGTTCAGCTCGGGCTGACCGGCCGGGCGCAGCTTGTTCTCTTCGAGGACCTTCTGGGTGGTCTCGTTCAGCGTCTGTTCGACGACTTCGCCCATCAGGGCCTTGCCGTACAGGCGACGGACGTGAGCGGTCGGCACCTTGCCGGGGCGGAAGCCCTTCACGTTCATCTGCGGAGCGACTTCGGCGATCCGCGCATTCAGGCGCGTGGCCAGTTCACTCGCGGGCACCGTAACGCCAAAAACGCGGCTGAGGCCTTCGCCCGACTTTTCAACGATCTGCATCGACATTCTTAAATTCTCGGGTCGAAGCGCCAAGCGCCCGATCTCCGCCCTGGGGTCCAAAAGATCGACGCCGCCCGCGAGGCCGGGGCGGCGAAAGAGCGCCCTTATGTCACGACGTGCGCGAGCATCCAAGAGCGGGATAAGTAAAACTCGTGACGGCCTTCCCAACGGTCATGGGCGGGGCCGTCACGAGCTGTCTGGTGCGGATGAGAGGACTCGAACCTCCACGCCTCTCGGCGCTAGAACCTAAATCTAGTGCGTCTACCAGTTTCGCCACATCCGCGTTCGATGGGGATTACGAGCTCGGACCCTGACGCGCAAGCCCGCTCAACGCTTTGCGTACAGCTGAGCCAGGACGCCGGGCGCGAGGCCCGGCAGATCCTCGGCGATCAGGCCAGGACCATGGCGGGCGCCGCACGCGGCATGGATCCAGGCTCCGGCGCAGGCCGCTTCAAAGCTCTCCATGCCCTGAGCGATAAGGCCGCCGATGAAGCCGGCCAGGACGTCGCCCGAACCCGCCGTAGCTAGCCACGGCGTTCCGTTCAACGACACCGCCGCCCGACCGTCCGGCGCGGCGATCACGGTGTCGGCGCCCTTCAGCAGAACCACGGCGCCGGCCAGCCTGGCCGCCTCGCGCGCGGCGGCGATCCGCTCGGGCGATCTGGCCAACAGTCCCGGGAAGATCCGCTCGAACTCGCCGGGGTGCGGCGTCAGCACGTCGTCGCGATCCAGGCAGGCGAACAGCGCCGCCGGATCGTGCCGGAAGCTGGTCAGGGCGTCGGCGTCGACGACCAGGGCCGCGCCGGTGCGGGCCAGCGCCTGCAGGTTGCGCGCGGTCGCCTCCCCCACCCCCGCCGCCGGGCCGATGATCACGGCGTCGGCCTGCTCCGCCGCCGTGGCGAGATCGGCATCCGATTCGAACGGTGACAGCATCACCGCTTCCAGGTGCGCGGCGTTCACCGCCAAGGCGTTCAGCGGCGACAGCACGGTCACCGCGCCCGCGCCGATCCGAAGCGCGCCACGCGCCGACAGTCGCGCCGCGCCGGTGTTCCAGGCCTCGCCGCTGACGACCTTCAACCGTCCCCGGCTGTGCTTATGGGCGTCGAGGGCCGGCCAGGGAAAACGGCGTCCCCAGAGGTCAGGATCGTTCTCGAACAGCGCTGCGTCTTCGACGGACCAGAGGCCGATGTCGGCGACGACGATCTCGCCGCAGGCCTTGCGGCCCTCGACCAGGACATGGGCCCGCTTGCGCCGGTGAAAGGTCACGGTGAGCTCGGCGCTGAACGCCAGATCGCCGATGGGACAGCCGGTGTCGCCATGGATGCCCGATGGCGTGTCGACCGCCACCACGGTCAGAGATTTTTCCTGGCAAGCCCGCGCCAGTTGCGCGACCGCGCCCTCGAGCGGCCGCGAAAGGCCCGCGCCGAACAGCGCGTCTATATAGAGTGTGCCGATCGATGGCTCGGTCGACAGCGACCGGACCTCGCCCTTCCAGCGCGCGGCAGCCCAGCGGGCGGCGTCGGTGGCCGGCGGGGCGGCGGCTTCGACCACGATCCGCCAGCCACACCGACGCAGATGGCGCGCGGCGACGTAGCCATCGCCGCCATTGTCGCCTGGTCCGCACCAGATCACCACGGGGCGATGGGCGTAGCGCGCGCGGACGGCCCGAGCGACGGCCTCGCCGGCTCGCTCCATCAGGACCGGCGTCGGCGTCCCCCGCAGGACGGCGGCGCGGTCGGCGGCGGCCATTTCAGCGACGGTCAGGATTTCTCGGGCCACGCCGACTCCTTTAAGCAACTGGCCTGGAAGCCTCGGCCTCAAAGCACCTGGCTTTGAGCTTCGCGTCCTTTCTCGACCAGGATCAAGCGTTCGCCGTCGATCTCGAAAACGGTGCGCGAGCAGTGGTCGGGCCGAAAGGACAGGACCTCGGCCGCGCCGGTCGCCACAGAAACCGCCGCGTTCAGCGCGACGAAGTGGCTGAACACCGCCGCGCCGGCGTGCTCGCGCAAGGCGGCCGCGACGCTTTGGGTCCAGCCGACATAGTCGAGATCGCCGATCATCTCGTCCCAGCGACCACCAAAAGCTCGGCGCAGCCAGTCTGGCCGCTCGGTGGCGCTCAACGCCGTCGGCGTCGGGATCTCGCCGATCCGAGGATCGATCTCGACCGCCACGCCCAAGGCGTCGGCCAGCGGCTCGGCCGTCTCGCGGCAACGGCGCAAGGGCGACGAGACGACTCTGGTCGGCCTCTGGTCGGCGGGCAGCGCCAGGATCTCCCGGGCGACGGTCATCGCCTGAGCCAGACCCATCCCATCGAGACCAGGGTCCTCGTCCTCGCCGCCCCAGGTCGCGGCCGGGCGGCCGTGGCGGATGACATACACTCTATTCATGGCGCGGGTCCGGGACGAAGAGGTTGCGGACGCCGTCGGGATGCGGCCCGACGGAACCGGTCCGTCCGACACCCTCGCGGCTTTCGAGATCGCGCAGCACGGCCGGATCGTCGGGCGTCTGAGCGACGAAGCGGCGGCCCCGATCGTCTCGGCCGATGACAATGCCCATTCGCACGCCCTCGCGACCGTGGACGACGGTGTAGGTCTCGATCGTCGCCCTGCTCTCTGGCCGCTCGGCGATCTCGGGATGCGGCAAGGCGTCGATCTTCGCCTGAATCACCGACGGCGACTGTCGCTCCCAGCGGCCTTCGACCGGCTTGGTCGAATAGATCCCCACCGACTGCTTGGTCAGGAACCAGCCGTTGGCGGTCGACAGGCCGTAGGCGCCGGGCCGCTCGCGCAGCTTGACCGCCATTTCGCCGATGGCATGCAGGGCGTAGTTGTTCCCGGGCCCGCCGAAATACGGCAGGCCGCCGGTCACCGTCAGGCCGCGCGGATCATCGAGCGCCAGGCCCAGTTCCTCGGCGCCGATCCGCACCGCCGACGGGAAGCAGGAATAGAGGTCGATCAGCGCGAGGTCCTCGAGCCCGATCCCCGCCATCTCCAGAGCGCGCTCGCCGGTCAGGCGCATGGCGGGACTGGAATGATAGTTTTGCCGTTCCAACGGATGCCAGAGGTCCGAGGCGTCGGCGCAGCCATGCAGGAACACCCAACGATCCTCCGGTACGCCCAGCTCGCGGGCCTTGCACACGCTGGCGATCAGGACCGCCGCCGACTGGTCGACCTCCATGATGGCGTTCAGGTATTTCGGGTACGGAAAGCCGATCATCCGATTGCGGTCGGTGACCGTGACCAGCTCCTCGGCCGAGCGTTCGGTGGGAAACCAGGCGTGCGGATTGGCGGCCGCCACCTTGGTGAACGGGGAGAATAGCTCGCCCAGTTGCTTCTGGTGATCTTCGATCGATCGTCCGTCGCGCGCCCGCAGCGCGTTCTCAAACAAGGGATAGGTGTTGACCGGATAGCCCAGCCCGTGGGCGGCCTCCTGCCTCGTCACGCCGGGACGCGGATCGCCGATACGCTGGGGCGCGCTGTCGAGGTCATCGCCCCAGCCGTCGAAGCCCAGGCCGCCCTTCATTCGCTTCATCAACGAACCCAGGAACTCGGCCCCCGTCACCAGCGCCAGATCCGACTCGCCTTCAGCGATCCGCTCGCAGACGACATTGATCGCTTGTTGCGGACTGTTGCCGCCGGTCTCGGTATAGACACTCCAGCCCGGCCGGGCCGACAGCGCTCGGGCCAGCGAGGCCGGCGGATCCGTCAGCCTGGGCGACGGCAGCTTCGAAAGCCCTCCGGGAGCGTCGATGCTGAACGCCACGACCGCCAAAGCGTCGAGGTCGGCAAGAACCGACCCTTTCAAGCCTGCATCGAGAACCGCCCGTTCCGCCGCAAGTTTCAGCAGTTGCAGCGGAGACGGTGAATTTCCCGCATCGTCCCGATACGTGAATTGGCCCGCGCCGATCAAAACCGGCGTGTCGTCGCGCATATCCACCCCCGTTCAAACGATCGTTGGGTGCGATCGTAGGCGCGAAATGGCGCGTCGCAAGGCCATTTGGCAGCCATTCCGAAAATGCACATGCCGATGGCGCCAGGCGCCTAAAATTCGAACACATGCCTCGAACTCAATCGTTCGGTCAGGTTTGTCGCGGGCCCTCGCTTGCGAGCCTCCGGACGGCGTGATGGTTGCGCGCTCAGTGAAGGCGGTTCGCCGCCGACGGGCCCGAAAGTGGAACCGATGAAGAAGATTGAAGCCGTCATCAAGCCGTTCAAGCTGGATGAGGTGAAGGAGGCCCTGCAGGACATGGGCGTCCAAGGCATGACCGTGCTCGAAGCCAAGGGCTATGGCCGTCAGAAGGGCCATACCGAGCTGTATCGCGGCGCCGAGTACGTCGTCGACTTCCTCCCCAAGATCAAGGTGGAGGTGGTTGTCGAGGACAGCCAGCTGGAACCTGCGCTGGAAGCCATTACCCGCGCCGCCCGCACGGGCCGCATCGGCGACGGCAAGATTTTCGTGTCGGAGATCACGGAAGTGATCCGCATCCGAACCGGAGAAAACGGTCCCGCCGCCGTCTAGGCCGGACTGTCAACACTTACGAGAGCTCTACAAAGGGGATACGGAATGACCACCGCCAAAGATATCCTGAACCTGATCAAGGAAAAGGACGTCAAGTACGTCGACGTCCGCTTCACCGACGTGCGCGGTAAGATGCAGCACGTCACCTTCGACATCGACTTGGTCGACGATGACTTCCTGAATGACGGCACGATGTTCGACGGCTCRTCGATCGCCGGCTGGAAGGCCATCAACGAGTCGGACATGAAGCTGCGTCCGGACCTGTCGAGCGCGATCATCGATCCGTTCTATCAGCAGACCACGCTGGCTCTGTTCTGCGACGTCGTGAACCCCGACAGCGGCACCCCGTATAACCGCGACCCGCGCTCGATCGCCAAGGCCGCGCTGAACTACGTCAAGTCTGCGGGCGTGGGCGACACCGTCTACTTCGGCCCGGAAGCCGAGTTCTTCATCTTCGACGACGTCCGCTGGTCGGTCTCGCCGAACAACACCGGCTATTCGTACGACTCCACCGAACTGCCGGTGAACTCGGCCAAGGAATACGCCGAAGGCAACATGGGTCACCGTCCGGGCCCCAAGGGCGGCTACTTCCCGGTGAACCCGGTCGACAGCTGCCAGGACCTGCGCGGCGAAATGCTGGCCGTGATGGGCGAGCTGGGCATGAAGCCGGAAAAGCACCACCACGAGGTGGCCCCGGCCCAGCACGAACTCGGCCTGAAGTTCGACACCATGGTCGTGATGGCCGACCGGATGCAGCTCTACAAGTACGTCATCCACAACGTCGCGGCCGCCTACGGCAAGACCGCCACCTTCATGGCTAAGCCGATGTTCGCCGACAACGGCTCGGGCATGCACGTGCACCAGTCGATCTGGCAGGACGGCAAGCCGCTGTTCGCTGGCGACAAGTACGCCGGCCTGTCGCAGGAATGCCTGTGGTACATCGGCGGCATCATCAAGCACGCCAAGGCGATCAACGCGTTCTCGAACTCGACGACGAACTCGTACAAGCGCCTGGTGCCCGGCTACGAAGCTCCGGTGAAGCTGGCCTACAGCTCGCGCAACCGCTCGGCCTCGATCCGCATCCCGCACGTCGACTCGCCGAAGGCCAAGCGCCTGGAAGCCCGCTTCCCCGATCCGATGGGCAACCCGTACCTGACCTTCGTCGCCCTGCTGATGGCCGGCCTGGACGGCATCATCAACAAGATCGATCCGGGCGCGCCGGCCGACAAGAACCTCTACGACCTGCCGCCCCGCGAGCAGAAGAAGATCCCGGAAGTCTGCGGCTCGCTGCGCGAAGCCCTGGAGAACCTGGACAAGGACCGCGCCTTCCTGAAGGCCGGCGGCGTCATGGACGACGATTTCATCGACAGCTACATCGAGCTGAAGATGGAAGAAGTGATGCGTCTGCAACTGCACCCGCACCCGGTCGAATTCGACATGTACTACAAGTGCTAATTGCGCAGAGCCTGTCTGTTTTGGATGGTTCGCCATCCAAAACAGATAAACAGGCTCTGATCTCAAGAGATGAGCGCGTTCGCGCGCTCGGCGCTTAGATGAACGAAGGGCCGCAGAGCGATCTCCGGCCCTTTTTCGTTGCGCCGCACAAGAAGGGCCGCGCGAAACCTGGGAATGACTTATTACTTACGAGCAGCGACTGAACAAAAATGTCGCAAGTTCGCAACATAACCGGCGCAATCGCCCCTCTCCGGCTGGAATCGCATAGCGCGGGAT